>NZ_JBHWIQ010000023.1:0-133866 GCF_042732055.1 Streptomyces sp. NPDC059816 | reverse complement strand
GCGCCGATCCCACCACCCGTTCGCCCCCGGGGGGGGGGCGCGGGGGGGGGGGGCGCCGGGGCCGCACGGCGCTCCCCCCGGAAAGGAGACGCCGCACCGTGACGGCCGACGAAGCCGGTCTGCCCGACATCCGGCGGGATGTCCCCACCGCGATCCACACCCAGATCTCGGAACACATCCGCCTGCGGATCGCGAGCGGCCAGTGGCCCGCCCACTACCGGCTCAAGAGCGAACCGGAACTCGCCCAGGAGTTCGGGGTCAGCCGGGGCACCCTGCGGCGCGCCCTGGTGACCCTCATCGAGGAGGGGCTGCTGCGGCAGGTGCGCGGGCGCGGGACGTTCGTCACCTCCACCGTCATCGAACCCGCCATCGCCCAGAAGCTGAGCACCCTGTCCGAGGACTTCGCCAGCCAGGGCGTGGTGACCTCCACCGTGGTGCGGGAGTGCTCGCTGATCACCCCGCCCCGCCCCGTCGCCGCGCTGCTCGACGTCCCGCCCGCCACCCGCGTGCTCAGGCTGGTGCGGGTGCGCAGCACCGCGGACGGGCCGGTCGCCCTGTTGTTCAACTTCGTGCGCACCGATCTCGCACCGGGCATCGAAGGGTCGGACTTCACGGACTCCAGCCTCTTCGGCGTCCTGGAGAACACCTACGGTCTGAAGATCGCGACGGCCCGCCGCACGTTCTCCGCCGAGGCCGCCTCGACGGAGGTCGCCGAGGCCCTGTCGCTGGCCCCGGGCAGCCCGGTCCAGTACCTCCAGCAGGTCACCTATCTGGCGGACGACCATCCGGTGGAGTACTCGGACGTCTGGATCCACAGCGGTCGGCTGCGCGTGACGTCCCTGCTGCTGCGCAGGTAGCGGGCCCGACCGCGAAGGCGCGGCCCGGATCGCGCCGGGCGGGCATACCCTGGTACGGGGGACGCCTCGGAGGTCTGGGGGTCGCCATGATCCAGGAGCTGATAGGGGCGGCCGTGGGGCTCGCGGCTGTCGCGGGCGTGTACACGGCTGCCGCCGCCCGGGTCGTCAAGCAGTACGAGCGGGGCGTGGTGCTGCGGCTGGGGAAGCTGTACGGCGGGGTGCGCGAGCCCGGTTTCACCATGGTGGTTCCGGTGGTGGACCGACTGCACAAGGTGAACATGCAGATCATCACGATGCCGGTGCCCGCCCAGGAGGGCATCACCCGGGACAACGTGACGGTGCGGGTGGACGCGGTGGTCTACTTCCGGGTGGTGGACGCCGCCAACGCCATCATCCGGGTGGAGGACTACCGGTTCGCGGTGTCCCAGATGGCGCAGACCTCGTTGCGTTCGATCATCGGCAAGAGCGATCTGGACGACCTGTTGTCGAACCGCGAGAAGCTCAACGAGGGCCTGGAGCTGATGATCGACAGCCCGGCCGTCGGCTGGGGCGTGCAGATCGACCGGGTGGAGATCAAGGACGTGTCGCTGCCCGAGACGATGAAGCGTTCGATGGCCCGCCAGGCGGAGGCCGACCGTGAGCGGCGGGCCCGGGTCATCAACGCCGACGCCGAACTCCAGGCGTCCAAGAAGCTCTCGGAGGCGGCCGGGGTGATGTCGAAGGAGCCCGCGGCGCTCCAGTTGCGGCTGCTCCAGACCGTGGTCGCGGTGGCCGCCGAGAAGAACTCCACGCTGGTGCTGCCGTTCCCGGTGGAGTTGCTCAGGTTCCTGGAACGGGCCCAGCGCGCCCCCGACCCCGACCCGCCCTCTGGGGGCGGAGGCGGGGGTGGAGGCAAAGACGGGCACGGCGCCGGCGACGCGGAGCCGCGGGAACTACCCGCTACCAAGCGACCGGAAGGACCCGCGGACCGCGGATGAACCCCTTGCTCTGGAAGGGGACGTCCTCGGGGGCCGCGGCCAGCCGTAGGTCCGGGAAGCGGGCCAGCAGGGTGGAGACCATCACCTCGGACTCCATCCGCGCCAGCATCGCCCCCATGCAGTGGTGCGGACCGTGCCCGAAGGACAGGTGTGCGGTGCCCTGCCGGTCGAAGTCGACGGTGTCGGGATCGTCGAAGACCTCGGGGTCGCGGTTGGCCGCGAGGTAGGACGCGTAGACCGCCTCGCCCGCACGGATCGACGCCCCGCCGACCTCGACGTCCTCGGTGGCGATCCGGGGCAGGCCGACGCCGTTGCGGTGCGGGATGTGCCGGATCAACTCGTCCACCGCCTGCGGCAGGTCCTGCGGGCGGGCGCGCAGCCGGGCCATCAGCTCCGGACGGGTCAGCAGCATGAACACCATGTTGGCGCTGTTGTAGCGGACCGCGTGGGCGCCGCTGACCAGGATCGCCGTGGCCAACGAGACGGCCTCGGCCTCGGTGATGTCCCCGGCCCCCATCGCCTCGGCCAGCGCTCCGGCGAGATCGTCGGAGGGCTGGTCCCGCCGTGCGTGGAGCAGGTCCACGATGAACGCGGTGACGCGCGCCTTGGCCTCGTTGCCGGCCTTCGGGGTGGTCATCGACAGGATGACGTCGCCCCAGCCGACGAGCCCGTCGCGGTCGTCGCGGGGCACGCCCAGCAGGTCGCAGACGACGGCGAGCGGGACCGGCGCGTGCAGGTGCTCCATCAGGTCGGCCGGGGAGCCGTGTTCCTCCATGCGGTCGAGGAAGGTGTCACAGGTCTCCTGGGCGAGCGGTCGCAGCCGCTTCATGGCCTGTCCCGTGAACGCCTTCTGCACGCTCTTGCGCAAGCGGCTGTGGTACGGCGGGTCGGCGTAGTTGAGGCCGGCGGTGGAGGCGACCCGGTGGCCCGACATGCCGGTGACGGTCGTCTCGGTGAGGGCGGTCCGGCTGAACCGGGGGTCGGAGGTGACGAACTTGACGTCCTCGTAGCGGGTGACCAGCCACGCTTCGTGACGGTCCCCCGCGAAGGGCAGGGTGATCCGGGCGACCCCCTCCCCGTGCAGCACGTCGGACAGGAGCGGGTCGAAGGCGAGCGCCGGGAGGTCGTCGACGGCCCAGTCGCGCACCGGGTGCCCGGCCGTGCGACCGGGCGGCGGGCTCGGGTGGGCCGACCCGGCGGGAGAAGCGGTCGGGGCGGTGTCGCTGGGCCGGTAGGTCATCGTCGTCGTTCTCCCCGGGTCGGGTGCCGCCGCCGTCCGGCACGCTGGTGCGCACCGTCCCGTGCGGCGCGCGGGTGCGGGCCCGGGGGAGGCGCGCGGCGACCCGACGCCCGGGCCCCTGGTCACGTCGATGGCTTCCCGCTCGGGCACCCGTCCGACGCCTCCGGGTCCGCCCGTCGCCCGAACGGAGCAGACGCCCCGGCGACCACGGTGCCGACCGCGCAGTCGCCCGCACGGCGGGCGTGGCACGATGCCGGGGCGCGGGCCGACCCCCGTGGCGTGGTGGCGCAGTGTCGTCGAGTCGCAGGGAGGACGTCGGTGGGCCGGAGCGTGGGGGTGGCGGTGCTGGGCACCGGCCGCATGGGTGCCGATCACGTACGACGGATCGACCGGGTGACCCCCGGCGCGCGGGTGGTGGCGGTGGCCGATCCGGATGCGGAGCGGGCGCGGAGCGCCACGGCGGGGATCGACGACGTGGTCGTGCACACCGATCCGCTCGCTGCGTTGGACGCGCCCGGGGTGGACGCCGTGCTGGTGGCCTCACCGGACGAGGCGCACGAGGAGGCGGTGCTGGCGGCGTTCGCGCGGGGGCTGCCGGTGCTGTGCGAGAAGCCGCTGGCCGCCGGCGCCGAGGCGGCGCGGCGGGTGGTGGAGGCCGAGGAACGGCTCGGCCGCCGGCTGCTGCGGCTCGGCTTCATGCGGCGCAGCGACAGCGAGTACCTGCGGCTGCGGGAGGTGCTGCGCTCGGGGCGGCTGGGGCGGCCCCTGATGGTGCACTGCGTGCACCGCAATGTGTCGTCGCCGCCCGGATTCACCTCTCCGATGCTGGTCAGCAGTTCGGTGGCGCACGAGATCGACGCGGTGCGCTGGCTGCTAGGGGAGGAGATCGTGGCCGTGACGGCGTTGCGGCCGCGCCGGTCGGGGTTCGCACCGGACGGGTTGGCCGATCCCCAGTTCGTGCTGTTCGAGACCGAGGGCGGGGTCCTGGTGGACGTGGAGGTCTTCGTGAACAGCGGATTCGGCTACCAGGTGCGGTGCGAGGCGGTCTGCGAACGAGGGGCGGTGCGGATCGGGGCGGAGCCGGGGCCCGTGGTGGAGTCGGCGGCGGGTGCGGTGCGGGAGGTTCCGCAGGACTTCCTGCCGCGCTTCGCGGATGCGTACGACCGGGAGGTGCGGGCCTGGGTGGCGGACGTCCGGGCGGGCCGCACCACGGGCGCGAGCGCGTGGGACGGGTACGCGGCGGCGCTGGTCGCCGAGGCGGGGGTCCGGGCCGGGCGGACGGGGAGCCGGGTCACCCTGACGCCGCCGGAGCGACCGGCGCTGTACGCGGCGGGGAGGTGAGGCGGGACCGGAACGGGTGCGGGACGCGACGCTTCGGACGGACCGCACACCCATGGCATATGTGATTCACGCCACGCAACTCGCGGTAACCCGACATTGCCCCGCAATCGCCCAACGGGCCCATTTGCTGCATATCGCATTCGCGCATGCGATCGATGACCCCGCGTCACCAGCCAAACGCACGGAGTGGGAGACTTGAGTGCCCTCACGGCAGACACAGGGAACGGGGCCACCTGTATCGCCTTAGGCATATGCCCTGCGCAACCCCCTCTCGGGTGTTGCCAAATCCCTTACGGCACCTGCCGCCCTGTGCGACAGTCGTACCCGGTCCTCCCGCTCGTCCTGGCCGTACCGTTCCCTCTCCGGAGTACGTCATGCCACCCCATGTCTTCGCGGACCGCGTCGCAGACCCGTCACCCCCGTCGCATGACCCGGTCGACTCGCTGATCACGCAGACCCGCCGACTGCGGGGGGACATCAACGCGGTGCGCCGCGGCACCCCTCCCAAGGACGAGTCCCTGGCCCGGTGGCGGCGGGCCCTGTGCGACCTGGCCCTGCGCCACCTGGGCGACCTGGACGGGCACCTCGCCCAACTGCGCGAGGGACCGCCGGACGTCCGTAGCACCCCGGACCGCGGTGCGCCGAGCGTCCTGACCCCCGCGGGCCGACACCCCGGCACCGAGCGCCGCCCCGGCTCCCCGCCCGCCCGAGCGGGTGGCGCGGAGTGGAACCTCCTCACCGACGAAGCCGTCTGGACCGGTGAGTTGTACGCGATCCTCGGTCTCGACCCGTCCACCGCGCCGCTCACCCTCGACGAACTCCCCTCGCTGGTGCACCCCGAGGACCAACCACTGCTCACCGCGATGGTCACCGGCTGTCTGATCGACGGCAAACCCCTCGACGGCGAGTTCCGGATCGCCCGCCCCGACGGCACCGAGCGCACCGTCCACATGACCGGGGAGCCCGTCCTCGACGTCGACGGCAGCACCGCCGCCATGTGGGCCGTGCTGCGTGACGTCACCGAACTACGGCACAGCGAACGGGACGTGCACCGCAATCGCGAGTCCCTGCACCACGAGGACCACGTCGAACGGGCCGCCCACCAGGTGGCCGTCGCCCTCCAGGAAGCCGTGCTCCCGCCGTGGGGCGGCCCCTTGCGCTACCCGCGCCGGGGCCCGGGGCTCGACCTGGCCGCCCACTACCTGCCGTCCTCGACCAGCGCGCTGATCGGCGGCGACTGGTACGACGCACTGGAACTGCCGGACTCCGACGTACTGATCAGCGTCGGTGACCTCACCGGCCACGGCGTCTCCGTCACCTCCGGGATGGCCCTGCTGCTCGGCGGTCTGCGCGCCACGGCCGTGGCCGGCTCCGCGCCCGCCCCGCTCCTGGGACTGCTCAACCACCTCCTCGACGCCTCGGTCCAACCGTCCCTGGGCAGCGCCGTGGTCTGCCGCTACCGACCGGCCTCCCGCACCCTTCAGTGGGCGCAGGCCGGGCACCCCGCCCCCTTGCTGTTCCGCGACGGGACGGGGCGTGCACTGCCCCCACCGGACGGCGTCCTCCTCGGCGCCACCACGGGAGCCGTCTACGAACAGGCCGAAGAGCAACTGCACCCCGGTGACCTGCTGTTGCTCCACACCGACGGACTCGTCCCCCGGCACTCCGGCACCGCCGCCACCCAGCGGCTGCTCGCCCTGGCACCGCGGTTCACCCGGGCCCGGTGCGCACAGGAGTGCGTACGGCTGGTGGTCGAGGAACTGGGTGAGCGGGAACGCGAGGACGACGCCTGCGTGCTCGTCGCCCGGGTCACCGACTGAACGGGCGATCCGTCCTCCCGGTCGTCACGCCGTGGCGGCACCTCCTGCCCGGCGCTTCTCCTTGGGCATCACCAGCTCGATGCTCGTCCGAAGGTCCTCGATCTTCGGATAGCCGGAGAACTGGCTGGTCAACCGGTACATCTCGCGCAGCCGGTCCCAGGTGCGGTGCGAGGAGTTCGCGCCGATCGAGGACAGGGCGAGGCGGGCGTACACATCGGCCTGCTCCGGGTCGTCGGCGATGAAGCACGCCGAAGCCATCGAGATGTGGTCGAAGATCTGCGACCGGTCGTACCCCTCCTTGCGCAGGGCCAGCGCGCGCAGTGCGTGCCGCTGCGCCGTGTGCGCCGCCGCCGGTTCGTGTTCGGCGAGGGTGCGGTACGCCAGGGCCTGCATCCCGTGCAGGTCCGCCTCGTCGAACATCTGCATCCAGCTCGGCGGGGGCACGTCGCTGCGGTCGGACCCGAACAGGTCCTCCGCGTGCCCCAGGGTGCGGCGCATGGCCTGGCCCCGCCCCATCGACGCCTGGGCCCACGCCTCGATGGTGTAGAGCATCGCCCGGGTGCGGGGCAGGGTCTCGTCCCCGGAACCCGACTGGGCGAGCTTCATCAGGTCGAGCGCGTCGTCGGGGCGGCCGAGGTGCACCATCTGCCGGGCGGCCCGGGACAGGGCCTCACTGGCCCGGGGCCGGTCACCGCCCTCACGGGCGGCGTGGGCGGCGATGACGAAGTACTTCTGGGCGGTCGGCTCCAGGCCGACGTCGTGGGACATCCAGCCGGCGAGGACGGCCAGATTGGCCGCAACGCCCCACAGCCTCTTCTGGATGGCCTCGGGGTGCCGGTACGACAGCATGCCGCCCACCTCGTTGAGCTGGCCCACCACGGCCTTGCGTTGGAGTCCGCCGCCCCGGGACGCATCCCATTTGCGGAACACCTCCACCGAGGTCTCCAGCCCCTCGATCTCCTGGAAACCGATGGGGGCCGCCTCGTAGCGGTCGGCCCCGGCGGGGTCGGCGCGCAACGGATCGAACATGAGGGGGGCATCGGCCGCCAGGGCCGGATCGGTGTGCAGCCAGTCGTGCATGGCGCTGCTGAGTGCTGAGCCAGCGGCGAGCGCGGCACCCGCGCCCACCAAGCCGCGTCGGTTGAGCATGAGGTCCATTCCCGTGAATTCGGTGAGGACCGCGGCCGTCCGGTCGGGGGCCCAGGGCACGCCGTCGGGGTGCTCCGCACTCCCGGCGTCGCGCCGCTTGCCAGGGCGCCCGTGCCGGACCAGACCGAGATCCTCAGTGGTCACGACACGGCCGAGCCGCTCGGTGAACAGTGCCGCCAACACCCTGGGCACCGGATCGCGCGGAATCTCCCCCGTGTCGATCCAACGCCGCACCCGTGAGGTGTCGGTGGCCAGCTGCGGATGGCCCATGGCCGCCGCCTGCCGGTTCACCATCCTCGCGAGTTCGCCCTTGGACCAGCCGGCCAGGCCGAACAGGTCCGCAAGGCGGGTGTTGGGTTGTCCGCTCACGTCAAGCCCCCAGGATCTCGGCTGGGTCGACAGTATCCCCGGTAACCCCCGGGGCAGTTGCTGAGCGACTATTCGCCAGGGTTCGCCAGGGTCCGCCACATGGTGTGCCACCACACCCCTGGTGTCAGGTAGGAAGGCGCCACCTTGACCCGGCGGCCGAAGGACACTCCCCAGGGTGCCCGTCGGCCGCCGGGTCGGGGGGCGCAGGCAAACCGTCGGCACACGAAGGGATCTGTTTCGCCCATGTACGCAGCGTCGTCCTCCGTGTCCGCTCCGCCCCGGCTCCCACGCTCCTCCGCGCCCCGTTCCGCCGCGCCGGCGGGACGAACGCGCGAGGCACCCCCGCAGCCGGGCGGCGGGCCCTATCTGGACCCCACGCGCTCCGCGTCGGGGGGCCGGACACGGCGCGTACCGGGACTCGGCACGGGCCCCCTCAGCGGACGGCTCGACCTGTCCGGCCCCCAGGGCACCCAACTGCGGGCGGCCATCGCATCGGTGCACCGGGTCTGCCCCGAGTTCGCTCCGGTGCAGGTTCTCAGGCGCAGCGGACGTTCGGTCCTGCTGGTCGGCACCACCGGCCGCAGCACCGCGGTCGCCAAGTGCCTGTTGGACCGGTCGCCGGTGTGGGCGGAGCGGAGCAGGCACGAAATAGCGGCATACCGCTCGTTCGTCCGGCACCGGCCGCCCGTACGGGCGCCGCGGTTGATCGCAGCGGATCCGGAGAACTGCACCCTCATCATCGAGCGGATGCCGGGGCGCGCCGCCGCCCTGCAACGGCATCCGGTGGAGGCGCCGCCCCGGACGGACCTGCGGGCCGCCCTGGGCGCGGTGTGCAAGTTGAACCGTTGGCAACCCCCGGAGGGGGCGTTCGGTCGGCCCCTGGACTACGTCAACCGCATCAACCGCTACTACGAGTTGGGGCTGTTGACGGACCGGGATCTGGGCGACCTCCAGAAGTTGTTGCACGGCATCGCCCAGGCTGCGCAGTCGACGGGGCGCCACGGCATGCTCCAGTTCTGCCACGGGGACGCCCTGTTGTCGAACATGCTGTTGTCGCCGCCCGGGCCGGTGTTGGTCGACTGGGAGCACGCCGGGTGGTACCTGCCCGGCTACGACCTGGCGACGCTCTGGGCGGTCCTGGGTGACGCGCCGATGGCCCGTCGTCAGATCATCACCCTGGCCCACGCGGAGGGCACGGCCTCCCGGGACGCGTTCCTGGTGAACCTGATGCTGGTGTTGACCCGGGAGATCCGGATGTACGAGACGGCGGTCCAGCGGTCGATGCAGGACGGTCCGCTGCCGGTCGCCCAGGGGCCGGGCCGGCCGGGCGGGCTGCCCTCCGGCGAGGAACAGCGGCTGTTGCTGCGGCGGTTGCACGACGACTGCCAGATGGCCCGCCGCGCGGTACGGGCGGCGGTGGGCACCCGCTGAGCCTGCCGGGACCACGGCGACCACCACCGGGCGGCCGCACCAGGAGGCCCAGGAGGCACCCACCGAGCGTCCGACACCCGGGCGGATCGGGCCGAAGGCCCGCGGAGCACCCTCAGTACGGGGGCGTTCTGCGGGCCTTCGGCCGTTCCTGACCCGTCCATGAGCACCCCCTACCCGCCAGATCGTATTGACAATCATTTTCATCTGATGGGATGCTCGCCGCGCCGCCCCGGCAGTCGGGCCGTGCGCCGACCGCGCCGAACCCCGACCCCGCCGTGCGCGGCCCAGGCACAGTTACTCAGGGGAGCGGCATGCAGACGTTTCGTGACCGACGGGAATTCCTCGCCCTGGCCGGCGCCACCAGCACGGCCGGGGCCCTCGCCCTCACCGGGTGCGGGGCCGGGGACCCGCCCGGTGGCGCCACCGGCGCCGGCTCGGCGCCCCGGCGCGGCGGAACGTTCCGCGCCCTGTTCACCGGCGGCGGCGAGCAGGAGACGATCGACCCGCACGCCGAGTCGCTGGCCATCGACATGGCCCGCACCAAAGCCCTCTTCGACCGGCTCGTCGCCCTCGACACGAACATGGCACCCGTCCCACAACTGGCGAAGCGGTGGGAGTCCAACGACGACGCGACGCTCTGGCGCTTCACCCTGCGCGAAGCCCTCTTCCACGACGGTAGGCAACTCCACCCCGATGACGTGCTGTTCACCTTCGGCCGCATCCTCGACCCCAGGGCGACCAACCACTTCGCCCGGAGCCTGCTGTCCGTCGTCGACCTGCGGGCCAGCCGCGCCGTCGGCCGGAACACCGTCGAGGTCGCCCTGCGCTCCCCCAACGCCGAGTTCCCGGCGCTGCTGGGCACCTTGGGCACCGCGATCGTCAGTGCCCGCTACCGCGATCCGGCCCGGCCGGTCGGTACCGGTGCGTTCCGGTTGACCTCGTTCACCCCGGGCCGGTCCTTCGTCGCCCGGCGGTTCGACGACCACTGGGGCGGCGGCGCCCACGTCGACGAGTTGCGCGTCCTGTCCGCCGACGCGGAGGCCCGGGGCAACGCGCTGCGCGGCGGGGAGGCCGAGTACGCCTACGAGGTGACGCCCACCTTCGCCCGCACCGCCCGCGCCGACCGGTCGGTGCGCGTGGTCTCCGCCCCGGGCAGCACCGCCCACGCCCTCGTCATGAAGTGCGACCGGGAGCCCTTCGACGACCCCGACGTCAGGACGGCGTTCAAGCTGCTGGCCGACCGGGAGGCGCTGGTGAAGGTGGTGCTGGGGGGACAGGGCGTCGTCGGCAACGACATGTTCGGCAAGGGCTACCAGTACTACCCGCGGGACGTCCCGCAGCGGGAACGCGACGTCGCCGAGGCCCGTGCACTGCTGCGCCGGGCCGGTGCCCTCAACAAGACCCTGTCGCTGTACACCTCCTCCGTGGCCGCCGGGTTCGTGGAGGCGGCCACCCTCTTCGCCGAGCAGGCCGCCGACGCGGGTCTGCGGGTGAAGGTCACCACCGGGGCGTCCGAGACCTACTTCAAGGACCAGCTCACCCGGGGCGCCCTGGGCAGCCACCGCTCCGGAGCGATGACGATCCCCGTGTACCTCCACGACCGGCTGCTCACCCGGTCCGCGTTCAACGCCTCGGCGTGGCGCCGCCGCGACTTCGACGCCGACTTCGCGAAGGCGCAGGCCACCGCTGCCGAGGATGCCCGCACCCGGCGGTTCGAGGACCTCCAGCGCACCGTGCACGAGGAGGGCGGTCTGCTGATGTGGGGCCACGCGGACTGGCTGAACGCGGTCGCCGCCCGGGTGCGCGGAGTGAAGGCCGCTCCGCCCAACACCCTGGACTCCGCCCGCTTCGACACCGTGTGGCTGGCCTGAGGATGCGCCGCTACGCCCTGGGGCGGCTCGCCCTCGGCGGAGCCCAACTCCTGCTGCTGGCAGCTCTGGTGTTCGCGTTGACGTCCCTGCTGCCCGGCGACGCCGCCGACGTCCGCAACAACGAGGACGCCACGCCCGAACAGGTGACCGCGCTGCGCGAGCAACTCGATCTGGACCGACCGGCCGTGGAACGCTTCTTCGGCTGGGTGGGCGACGTCCTCACCGGCGATCTGGGGACCTCCCTGGTCAGCGGCGGCCCGGTGCGGGACGTGCTGACCTCGTCGGCGGGCACCACCCTGCTCCTCGGCGCGGTCACCCTCGCCGTGGTCGTCCCGCTGTCGATCCTGCTCGGCGTCGCCGCCGGGCTCCGCGAGGACGGCCCGCTCGACCGCACGGTCACCGCGGTGACGCTCGCGCTCAACGCGGTGCCGGACTTCCTGCTCGCCCTGCTGCTCGTGACCGGTCTCTCGCTGGAACTGGGCTGGCTGCCCGCGACCTGGGTGGGGGTGGACGCGGCCGACCTGCTCGCCCAGCCCGCCCTGTTGGTGCTGCCCGTGGCCGTAGTGGCCTCGCGCGCGGTGTGCCTGCTCTCCCGGCAGATCCGGGCGGGCGTGGTCGACGTCCTCGGCACCGGATACGTGGTCCAGGCCCGGCGGTTGGGCGTGCCGCGCCGGACGCTGCTGCTGCGGCACGTACTGCCGAACGCGGCCGTCCCCGGGGTCCAGGAACTGGCCCGCACCGGGGACAACCTGGTCGGCGGGGTGCTCATCGTGGAGGCGGTCTTCGCCGTTCCCGGTGTCGCGACCGCCCTGGTCCGGGCCGTGGAGGCACGTGACGTGCCCACCGTGCAGGGCCTCGCCCTGGTCGTGGCCGCGGCGGCCCTGCTGTTCAGCGTGGCCGCCGACCTGGTCTGCCACCGGCTCGTTCCCCGGACGGAGGAGATGCGGTGAACCACGGACACACGACGCCACCCCCTCAACGGAGCGGAGGGAGCGGACGGATCGCGCCGCTCGGAGCGCTGCTGCTGGTGGTGCCGCTGGGCGTGGCCCTGCTCGGACCGGCGCTGACCGCACCGGCGACGGCCGGCGCCTACGCCCCGTACACCGGCCGGGGCGGCGAACACCCCCTGGGAACCGACGGGTTGGGGCGGGACGTACTGGCCCTGCTGCTGCACGGAGGGCGCAGCGCGCTGGGCATGTCGCTCGGTGCGGTGGCGGTCGCCTACCTGGTCGGTGGGGCGCTCGGGCTGCTGGCGGCCACGTCCCGGCGGCGCTGGATCGACGAGTTGCTGATGCGTCCGCTGGACGTGCTGCTGCCGCTGCCGAGCCTGCTGGTCATCAGTGTGGTGGCAGTGGGGTGGCGCGGCTCGCCCGTGGCGATCGCCCTCGCCGTCGCGAGCGTGAACGTGCCCGCCGTGGCGCGACTGGTGCGGGCGGCGGCCCTCGACGCGGCGAGCGGTCCCGTGACCGAGGCCCTGTGGATGCAGGGCGAGTCCCGGGCCCGGATCCACCTGGGCCACGTGGCACGTTCGGCCCTGTCCCCGGTGGCCGCGGACGCCGGTACCCGGATCACCCTCGCCGTCTTCCTGGTGGCCTCCGCGAACTTCCTCGGCCTGGGCCTGGACCCGACCTCGCCGGACTGGGCGGTGAGCGTGTCCCGGAGCAGTGAGGGCCTGCTGATCCAGCCCTGGGCGGTGTTGGCGCCCGCCGCGATGCTCGTCATGTTCACCGTGGGGCTCAACCTCCTCGCCGATCGGCTGCTCGCCCGGTCCCGCCGGACCCGGGAGGGTGCCCGATGACTGCTCCGCCACCGGTTCCTCCCGTCGTCACGGTCCGCGCCCTCACCGCGCGGGCCGGGGACACCGTGCTGCTCGACGCGCTCGACCTGGATCTGCACCCGGGCCGGATCACCGCCCTCGTCGGGCCGTCCGGCAGCGGCAAGACCACGGCCGCCCTCGCCCTGCTCGGCGAGGCCGGACCGGGCATCCGGCTGACCGGTCGGGTGAGCGCGGGGGACGTTCCCGTAGTGGACGCGGACGGTGTCACCCCGGCCGCCGCCGCACTGCGCGGCCGGGTGGTGGCGTACATGCCGCAGCACCCGGGCAGCGCGCTCAACCCGGCCCGACGCACCGGGGCCGTGCTGCGCGAGTTGGCCCGGTTGCACCGGGGCGCGCACCGCGCGCCGGTCGCCGACGCCCTGGCGGCGGCCCAACTGCCGCCCGGGCCGGACACCGAGCGACGGTTCCCGCACCAGTTCTCGGGCGGTCAACGCCAGCGGGTCGCGCTCGCCCAGACCCTCGTGTGCGGGCCCCGGTTGCTCGTCCTGGACGAGCCCAGCACCGGACTCGACACCGTCACCCGGATGCGGCTCGCCGACGAGCTCGCCGCACTGGCCCGCACCGGCCCGGCGATCCTGCTGCTGAGCCACGACCACGATCTGGTGCGCGCCCTCACCGACGAGGTGGTCGTCCTCGACCGGGGCCGGGTCACGGCGCGGAGCGCCCCCGCGCACGCCCTGCCCGCCCGACGCCCGGTGGCGGCCGTCCGCCACACCCCTCGCCGCGCCCCGGGCGGGGCGGCGGACGCCCCGCCGGTCCTGGAGGTGCGCGGTCTCACGGCGCGGCTGCCGGGCCGGGGGCGGGACCCCGTCCTGCACGGAGTGGACCTGTCCCTGCCCGCGGGGGGCTGCGTGGGGGTGGCGGGGCTGTCGGGCAGCGGCAAGACGACGCTCGCCCGGTGCGTCGCGGGGCTCCACGAACGGCACGACGGTCACGTCCTGCTCGACGGGGCCGCACTGCCGGTACTGCGCCGCCGCAGCACCGAACAGAAACGGCGGGTGCAGTACGTGTGGCAGGAGGTGCGCTCCTCCTTCGACGAACGGCGCCCGGTCGCCGAGCAGGTCGCCCGCACCGCCGTACGACTGCGCGGGCGCGCCCCCGACACGGCCCGGACCGAGGCCCTGGAGCTGCTGGAACGGCTGGGGCTCGCGCCGGTGACCGTCGAACGCCGGCCGGGTGCCCTGTCCGGGGGCGAGCTGCAACGCGCGGCGCTCGCCCGTGCCGTGATCGCCGCACCCGACGTCCTGGTGTGCGACGAGGTCACCACCGCACTGGACCCGACCGCGACCCGGCTGGTGCTCGGGGAACTGGCCGCACTGCGCGAGCGCCACGGCACCGCGCTGCTCTGGGTCAGCCACGACCTGGAACTGCTCGCCGTGGTCGCCCACCACCTCGTCGTCATCGACGGGGGGCGCGTCGTCGAGAGCGGCGGGCCCGAGCAGGTGCTGCGCTCTCCCCGGGCCCCGCTCACCCGGCAGTTGGTCCGCGCCATGGACCTGGGGGCGGCCGGGGGCGCCCCCGTGGCCGCCGGTTCCCGTCACCACCCCCTGCGACATCCGTTCCCGACCACGAAGGACAGCACCCCATGACCGACGACCTGACCACGCCCCGCCGCACCGCGCCGGGCCACGACTCCGGGACGCGGGCCCTGCTCGACGCGCTGCCCGAGACCCTGCCGCGCACGGAGATCCTCGCCATCAACAGCGCGAAGTCGAACCTCCACTCCCGGCGGACCTACGTCTACAACGGGTGGACGTTCGCCCTGCCACCCGGCGTGTTCGGCCCCGGGGACACCAGCCGGATCGTCCACGACCGGCTGCTCGACGGCACGATCCCGGTACGGGGACGGGCGTACGCGGCGATCGGGGCCGGGCTCGGGGTCGAGGCGGTGATCGCGGGAACCCGGGGCGCCCGGGAGGTCTGGGCGTCCGACATCCACCCGGACAGCGTCGCCACCGCCGCCGAGCACTACGCGCGCCTGGTGGGCGAACGCCCCGACACCGTCTTCCACCCGCTGGTCTCCAACCTCTTCGAGGGGTTCCCGTCCGCCGCCCGGCTGGAGGTCATCACCTTCAACCCGCCCGCGGTGAGCACCCCGACGAGCGACGACCCCACGGTGGTCCGCAACGTCTGCGTGGGGACGGACATCGTGATCCGTTTCTTCGACCAGGTGGTCGAGCGCGAGCTCCTGGCTCCCGGGGGCGAGATCCATCTGATCGTCTCGAACACCGCGGAGCTGCGGCGCATCGTCGCGCACGCGGTGGACGCGGGCTTCCGACCCGAGGTGACGCACCGTCAGACCTGGCCCACCGACGACTGCCAGGCGTACCTGTTCAAGCTGACCCGGACCGGCTGACCGCCCCCGCACCGAGCCCGGCCCCCATTCGACAGCGAAGGACCAGGACATGTACGAGCACGTAGCGGAAGCGGTCAAGGAACCCCAGGTCGTCGCCGTGCCGCCCGGCGCGGTCTGTCTGCGCTTCGAGACGATGAAGCTGTACTCGGCGCTCGGCGCCGTGCGCCACCTGTTGGAGACCGGGCAGATCGAACGGGGTGACACCCTGGTCGACAGCTCCAGCGGGATCTACGCCCATGCGTTGGCCCTCGCCTGCCACCGCTACGGACTGCGGTGCCACATCGTCGGCTCGACCACGGTGGACCGCACGCTCCGCGTCCAGTTGGAGGTCCTCGGGGCCACCCTGGAGCAGGTCCGCCCCTCCCAGGACCTGCGCCTGGACCAGAACCTGCGGGTGGCCCGCGTCCAGGAGCTGTTGCGCCAGCACCCGGGCCACCACTGGATGCGGCAGTACCACGACTCCATCCACTACCTCGGCTACCGCGATGTCGCCGACCTGGTCGGCAAGGAGGTCCCCGAGGGGCCCCTGACGGTGGTGGGCGGAGTGGGGACCGGGGCGTCGACCGGGGCCATCGCCACCTATCTGCGCGAGGCGGGGCGCGACGTCCGGCTCGTCGGGGTGCAGCCGTTCGGCAGCGTGACCTTCGGTGCCGGGCACGTCAGCGATCCGGACATGATCATCGCGGGCATCGGCAGCTCGATCCCGTTCCACAACGTCCGGCACGACCTGTACGACCGGGTGCACTGGGTCAACTTCGACTACGCCATGTCGGGGGCCGTCGGACTGTTGCGGGCCAGCGGGGTCTTCGCCGGGCTGTCGGCCGGAGCCGCGTACCTGGCCACGCGCTGGGAACGGAGCCGCGACCCCGGCCGGACGTACGTGTTCCTCGCCGCCGACACCGGACACCGCTACGTCGACAGCGCCTACGCACGGCACGCCCGGGCCCACGGGCTCGACACCCTGCGTCCGTACGAGGTGACCGCGCAGGAGGAGCTGCGGCACCCCTGGTCGACGATGGACTGGCCGCCCCTCGACGGGGCGCGGCGTGGCGTGGAACTCCTGGCGCCGAGAGCGGCCTAGCGTACCGGCGGGCCGGGGAGCGCCGCAGCACGACCGTCCGGCCGTTCCTCCCCCACCGGCTGCCGACCGTCTCGCCCCGCACCCCGAACGAAAGGGCACCCCCATGTCCGTCACGCCCCTCCACGACCCGCAGACCCGCGGATTCGTGTTGCTCCCGCGGCTCTTCGACGCCACGGAAACCGCCGCGCTCGGCGAGGCCGCCGAAACGGTGCTCGCCCGGGTGACGGAGCGGGCGCTGCACGGGCGGGCGGAGGTGACCGTCTGGCCGGACGGACACCGGCTGGAGCGGGTGGACGGCGCCACGCTCCACTGGGAGCCGGACACCGAAGCCCCGGTGGTGCGCAGCCTCTCCCCCGTCACCCAGCTCAGTGCCGTACTGGACGCCCTGTGGACCGAGCCGCGCCTCACCGCACCGGTGCGGCGGCTGCTCGGGCACGACCGGCTCGGACCGTTCACCTCGAAGCTCAACTTCAAGCGTGCGGGGGTTGGTTCGGCGTTCCCCTGGCACCAGGACTTCCCGTACTGGTACTGCTGTGCGGGCCCGGCGGCACGGGACGTCGTCACGGCGATGATCTACCTGGACGAGGTGACCGTTGCCAACGGCGCACTGTCCCTCGTGCCCGGTAGCCACCGCGCCGGGCCCGCACCCCGCGACCGCGCCGAGCCCACGGGGCTGCTGGTGGACACGGCGCGCACCGGGGTGAACGGCGCCGTGACCGTCGAGGCGCCGGCCGGTTCCGTGCTGGTGTTCCCCGGTCTCATCGTCCACCGCTCCGCTCCCAACAGCAGTGGCACGGACCGCCGTTCGCTGCTGCTGTGCTTCCAACCCGCGGGGCGGCCGACGCTCGCCGAGCTGCCCTACCGGCCCGAGCGCCTGGCCGACCTGCCCTGAGTCGATCGTGTACCACCCCGGCCGGCCACAAGCCCCGCGCTCCGTGCGCCGGTGCCCGACCCTGCCCGCACCCCTGCCCGTGACCACCAGAACGAGAGAAGAATCGACATGTCCCTACCCCCACCACGCTCCGTTCCCGAACTCCGGCGCGCGGTCCTCGACGGCGCCTACGGTCCGTCGCCCCGCGAGCTGACCGTCACCAGCGCGTTCTGGCTGCACCACACCACCCGGCTGGCCGGGGGCGACGTCACCTATCGCAACCACTACCTGCTGCTGCGCTCCGGGGACGCCTTCGGCGCCTGTTCCTTCGAAGCCGACGGCCCGCACCCCGACCTCTGCGCGGACGCCTCGGGCCGGACCCTCGACGAGTTGATCCGGCACGAGGTGCCGTGCGTGGGGATCGCCGCCCTGGACGCCTACTTGGCCCGCGTCCGACCGCACCGCGACACGGGCAGCGCCGAGTCCGTCATCCTGCCGACCGGTACCCCCGAACAGCGGGCCCGGGCCCGGGACGCGGCCGTCGCCGGACTGCTCGACATCGCGCCCGGCGCCCGGGTCGCCCTGATCGGGGTGGTGAACCCGCTGGTGGCGGCGATACGCGAGCAGGGCGGCGTGTGCTTGCCCTGCGACTTCAATCTGCGCACCACCCAGTGGGGCGACCCCGTCACCGACGACATGCACCAGGTCCTCGCCGAGGCGGACGCCGTGGTCGCCACCGGCATGACCCTCGGCAACGGCAGCTTCGACGTCATCCTCGACCACTGCCGCACCCGGCGGACGCCGCTGGTGGTGTACGCACAGACCGGTAGCGCGGTGGCCCGCGCCTTCCTGAGCTCAGGGGTGCACGCCCTGTCCGCGGAGCCCTTCCCGTTCTCGCAGTTCAGCGCGGACCGGACGGCCCTGTACCGGTACCGGGCGGCGGCGTGAGCGGCGACACCTCGCACCCCGTCGCGACTCCCGGGCGTCCGACGGGCGCCGCGCCCGGCGGTTCGGCCGCGCCCGGCGGACCGGCACAGGACGGGCCCGGCGAGGCCGTGCCGGGCGATCTGCGGATGGTCCGCGCCCTGTGGCCGTTGCTGCTGGCGTCGGCGGTGGGGCTGGTGCCCTTCACCATCTACAGCACCTTCCTGGTGCCGATCGCCTCGGCGGCGGACGGCAGCGTGGCCGCCCTGGGCCAGCTACGGGGGCTCGGCGGGCTGGCCGCGCTGGCCGTCGGCACCGCACTGGCCCCGTTGATCGACCGGGTCCGCAAGGAGCGGGCCGCCGCGGCGGGGCTCGGGGTACTGGCGCTGGCCGCGGCCCTCGGCGCATCCGGTGACTTCCTGCTGCTGGCGGGGTTCTGTCTGCTGGTGGGTGCCGGGACCGCGGTGCTGAACCCGGCGCTCACCGCGGCGGCGGCCGACCGCTTCGGGAGCGGCGCCGCGGCGGGCCGGGCGGCGACGCTCGTCACCGCCACCCAGTCCCTGACCGCGCTGTTGGCCGCTCCGCTGCTCGCCGTGCCCGCCGCGTTCTGGGGCTGGCAGGGGGACCTGTGGGCCGTGGCCGCCGTCTCGGTGGTGCTCGCCCTGGCCCTGCTGCGGCCGGGGCGGGCCCGGCGCTCCGCCGAACCGGCCGGGGAGGAAGCCCCGGCACCGGTCACGCGCCAGGGCCGGGGCGAGGCGGCCCGGCCGGGCTACCTCGCGTCCTTCCGGGCCCTGGCCGCACTGCCCGGTGTCGTTCCGCTGCTGGGCGTGGCGATGCTGCGCACCGCCGCGTTCATGGGGTACCTCGCCTATCTGGCCGCCTTCTACGACGAGCGGTTCGACCTGGCACCCGGCCCGTTCGCCCTGGTCTGGACGTTGAGCGGCGCGTCCTTCTTCGTCGGCAACCTCCTCACCGGGCGGGTGCTCGGCGCCGAACGCCCGAGGGTGTCGGGCGAGCGGCTGATGACGATCGGGCTGGTGGTGGCGCTGACGGCGCTGGTGGCGGTCTTCTTCAGCCGGTCGCTCGTGCTCGCGCTGCCGTTGACCGCGCTCGTGGGCGCGGGGCACGCGGCGGTGGCCGCCTGTGTCACCACCCTGCTGGTGCGGCGCTGCGGCCCGCTGCGCGGGATGGCGCTGAGCGTCAATGCGGCGGGCATGAGCTTCGGCGTCTTCGTGGGCGCCGCGCTCGGTGGCGTGGGGCTCTCCCTCGGCGGGTACCCGGGGACGGCTGCGGCGCTGGGGGCCCTGACGCTGGCGGCGCTGGGCTGCGCCCGGCTGTGCCGCCGGAACGGTCGCGCCGGGGACGGTGCGCCGGGAGAGTGAAGGAACCCCGCGGGGCCAGGGGCCGCGCGGGGTCGGGGGAGGTCGGTCAGCCCTGCTGGAACAGCTCGGCGGGCAGGGGCTTGAGCAGGGCGTAGAGGTCGTCGGTGATCGGTCGGTCCCAGGCCGCGATGGTGACGAGCACCCCGTCGCTGCGGTCGAACTGGACGCAGGAGATACGGCCCTCGGAGAGCTTGATGCGGCGCACGATCAGGAGGTTGTCGCCCTGCATCACCGGTACGTCTTCGGAGCCGGTGACGGTGACCTCCTCGTCGTTCTCCAGAGCGAGCAGCAGCTGCGCCACCTCGAAGGGGATCTGCCCGGGGGCGACCTCGCGGGCGGGGGAACCCTCGGGGAGGTTCCCGATGATCATCGCGGGTCCGCGGCCACCGAACAGGTCGTAGCGGAGGAACACGCCCTGGCAGCTTCCGTCGGGGGCCGGGAGCAGGCCGGCACCGAGGTTCCCGGGCCAGTCGCCCGGCTCCATGGCCAGAACGTCGAAGTCGGGGCCGGCGGGTGTCGCGGCGCTGCGTCGGCGGAGGAAGGACATGCGGACATGGTACGTGTCGCGGGCCGGATTCCGTCGTGGGGTTGGTCAGGTTCGCGGACGGTTCTCAGCCCGCCGGGCGGTGCCGTTCGTGGTGCCGGGCGACTCGCGCCCGGTTCCCGCAGGCGGGCTTGCACCACTCCTGACGGGGGTGCTCCTTGAGGAAGTAGCGGACGCACCGCGGTGCGTGGCAGGCCCGCAGCCGTGCGGCGTCGGGGCTCGCCAGGAACAGCCCGGCGGCGCTGGCCAGGGCGGTCAGCAGCAGGTCACCGGGGGCGGTCGGACCTGCGGGAGCTGGGCTGAGGACGGGTGGGCCCCCCTCGGGCCAGCTCAGGACGGGCACGGCGGGGACCCGGCCGGCGGCGGTGTTCAGCACCTCCAGGGCGTCCGCTACGGGGAGCAGCCGGGAGGCGTCGGCGCTGCTCGGGGGAGCCGGTCGCACGGCCCGGGCGAACAGCGCCCGGACCGCGTTGCGCAGTTGGTGCACCCGGCCGAGGTTGGCCGGATCGGCGGTGTAGCCGGCGGCGTCGAAACCGTACCCGAAGGAGGTGGGACGTCGCCGGACCCAGTCGGTGAGCCCCATGGGGTCGGTGAGGTCGTCGGCGACCCCGCCGTGGCCGTCGTGGCGGATGGTGAGCGCCAGTTCCAGTGCGAGGGCCGGATCGGGAGCGGGGATCAGGGGGTCCATGTCGGCCATGATACGGAAACTAATGCCCAGATCATCCCCTTCCATTAACCTGGGGGAAACGGGTCCGGAGTCCGCGTGCACGCCGCACCGTGCACGTGCAGAGGGGACCGGGCGCACCCACAGGGGGTATCGGATGCAGGAGTCAGGGACCGTGCACGACGGTTCGACGGAGCAGCCCGACGGCACGACGGAGAGCGATGAACTGCGTCAACTGCTGCGCAGGCTGGAGGTGTTCGCCGGCGAACTGCCCGACTTCGACCCGTCACGGGCGCCGGGGACCCCGGTGGAGCTGTTCACCCGGTGGCTGCGCCACGCGATCCGGGCCGGTGTCCGTGAGCCGCATGCGATGACCGTGTCCACGGCCGACTCCGACGGCAGGCCGGCGGCCCGGATGCTGATCCTCAAGGACGTGGGACCCGAGGGCTGGCGGTTCGCCTCGGAGGCGGGCAGCCCCAAGGGGCGCCAGCTCGCGGCCCGCCCGCACGCCGCACTCACCTTCTACTGGTCGTCGCTGGCCCGGCAGGTACGGGTGCGGGGCCCGGTGGTCCGGGAGAGCGCCGAGCACGCGGCGGCCGACTTCCTCGCCCGGGGCGCCGGGGCGCGGGCCGAGGCGCTGCTCGGCCGGCAGTCACGCCCCCTCACGGATCCCGCCGAACGGGAGCGGGCGCTGGCGGAGTCCCTCGCCCGGGTGGAACGGGAGCCGGGGCTCGTCGCACCGGGCTGGACCCTGCACACCGTGCGGCCCGACACGGTCGAGTTCTGGCAGGGCGACCGGTCCCGGCGGCACACCCGACTGCGGTACGTGCGCGAGGGCGACGGTTGGCGTCGGGAGTTGCTCTGGCCGTGAGCCGAGTGGGCCCGTCCGGCGCTTCGGGGTGGGCCGGGTCGGCCGACCCGGCCCACCCCGCCGGTCAGGCGTCCTCGCCCTCTTCCGGCGGGACGACCGCCACGGGGCTCGCCGCGTGGAGCAGCACCGCCTGGGTGACCGATCCGAGCAGCCGTGCGGGCTTGAGCAGGCGACGGCGGTGACGGCCCACGACGATCAACTCGGCGTCCTTGGAGGCGCCGACGATGTGTCCGGCCGCGTCGCCGGGCGCCGCGATGACGGCGACCCGGACGTCCGGGTGCTCCTTGCGGTAAGGGGCGACGATGTCCCGGACCAGGGCGACCGTCTCGTCCTGCGCGGCCTGCTGGTCCGACTCCGACGGAACGAAACCGCCGGCGGCCGTCCACACGTACTCGGGCCACGGGAAGGCGGACACCACGTCGACCCGGGCGCCCATCCGGTCGGCAGCGGCGAAGGCGAAGGCCAGGGTGCGGGCGTCGGGCGCCTCGGCCGACGCGCCGACCACCACGCGCGGGCCGGGCTCGACCTCGGCGGGGTTGTGGACCTCGCGGCCCTCCTGCGGCACGATCACCACCGGGCAGGCGGCGTCACGGGCCGCGGCCATGCCGTTCGAACCGAGCAGCAGACTCGCGAATCCGCCCCGGCCCCGTGAGCCGAGCACGATGAGCTGGGCCGACTCGCCGAGGCCCGGGATCACCGAACCGGGCGCGCCCTCGTAGTCGACGTACTCCACCGCGGGCAGTCCCGCGCGGTCGGCCCATCGGTTCCGCACCTGGGTGAGGACGGGGTCGACGGTGGGCTCCGACGCCCCGGAGACCAGCACTTCGGGCTGGTTCGACGGCGCGTACTGGCGTACGTGCACGATGCGCAGACCGGTGTCGCGCCGTTCCGCCTCCGCCAACGCCCAGTCCAGGGCGCGCAGGCTGCTGTCCGATCCGTCCACTGCGGCGATGACGGGCAGGGTGCTCATGGAATCCTCGTCTCCGGCGACTGCGTCGGCACGCGGTCGCGCGGCCCCAGCCGCACGACCCTCGTGACCTGTTTCTGCTGCCACCCTGTCGCACCGGGGTACCCCGGGACAGGGTCGAAGGTCACGTGTCCCGAAGAATCACCGGAACCGTCCCCGCAGCGCGATCCGGTCGGGCGCGCGGGTCGGGCCGTCCCGGGTCCGGCGCAGGAGGTGACGGCTCCTCAGCGGGGCGGCGAGGGGTGCACCGACGGGGCGGCGGCTCAGGTGAGGTCGAACTCGCCTTCCCGGGCGTTCAGCACGAAGGCGCCCCATTCGGCCGGGGTGAAGATCAGTGACGGGCTCTCGGGGCGGCGGCTGTTGCGCATCGCGATGAACCCCTCCACGAAGGCGATCTGCACATCGCCCCGGCCGCGGCTGCTCGACCTCCAGTCGGCGTTGCTCAGATCCAGTTCCGGTTTCTCCCAGCCCGCGCGTGGATGCTGCTGGGTGGTGCTCTCGGCCACGTCCGTGCTCCTCCCGGTGCGTCGGTGCCGCGGCCAGCCTAGCGAGGGCCACGGGGCCGGAACAGGCCACGGAACGCACTGGTGTCCGCGGGTGGCGCAGCCGGGCGACGACCCCCCGGTCAGGGCAGCCGCCGGAGGACTTCGCCGAGGGTCGCGATCCCTTCGCCGATGTCGGTGGGGGTGCTCGCGGCGTAGCCGAGGACCAGTCCCGGGCGGTGGGCGCGTTGGCCGTGCCAGGACAAGGGGTGCACCTTCACCTGGCGGGCGAGGGCCGCGGCGGCCAGCTCGGTGTCGGCGAAGTCGGCGTCGAAGGTGACCGTCAGGTGCAGGCCCGCCGCGGCGCCCCGCACGGTCGCGCTCGGCAGATGGCTGCCGATGGCCGCGATCATGGCGTCCCTGCGTCGGCGGTGGTGCCCGCGCAGCTGACGCAGTTGGCGTTCCATGGCCCCCGATTCCATGAAGTCGGCCAGGACGAGTTGCGGGAGGGCGGCGTTGCCGAGGTCGGCGAACCGTTTGGCGTCCACGAGGGCGTCACGGTACTTCGGCGGGGCGATGACCCATCCGATGCGCAGGGCGGGGGCGAGGAGTTTGGACACGCTGCCGGCGTAGCAGACGTTCTCGGTGAGGACGGACCGCAGGGCGGGGACCGGGGTCCGGTCGTAGCGGTGCTCCGCGTCGTAGTCGTCCTCGATGACCAGTCCGTCGGCTTCGCGGGCCCAGTGGATCAGCTCGGCGCGTCGGCCGCCGCGCAGGACCACACCAGTGGGGAACTGGTGTGCGGGGGTCAGCAGCACGGCCGCTTCGCCCGTGGCGCGGAGTTCGTCGACGCGCACGCCCTCCGAGTCGACGGCGACGGGCGGGGTCGCCAACCCGCAGGCGTGCAGGTGTTGCCGGGCGCCCAGCGAGCCGGGGTCCTCCACGGCCACCGCGCGCAGGCCGGCGTCGTGCAGGACCCGCCCGAGCAGGGTGAGCGTCTGGGCGGTGCCGGCGACGATGAGGACGTCGGCGGGGTCCACCCGGATGCCGCGGTTGCGGGCGATCCAGTGGGCGACGGCCAGCCGCAGTGCGGGCGTACCGCGCGGGTCCCCGTACCCGAGGTCGGACGCCGCGAGCCGGCCGAGCACGCGGCGTTCGGCCCGCAGCCACGCGGCCCGCGGGAACGCCGCGAGGTCGGGGAGCCCCGGGGAGAGGTCGATCCGGGCGCCGGCCGAACGCACCGCGTCGAAGACGTCCACCCCGGGGGCGGCGGCGAACACCGAACGCGGCGGCGGCCCCTCGGCGGGCGCGGGCGGCCCGGCGTCCGTGGGCGTCACCGCGGGAGCGGCGACCACGACGGTTCCGTTGCGCCCGCGTCCGGCGAGGTGTCCGTCCTCGACCAGGCGTTGGTACGCCTCGGTGACCACGCCGCGCGATACGCCCAGTTCGCCGGCGAGGACCCGGGTGGCCGGCAGTCTGCTGCCCACCGGGAGCCGGCCGTCCGCCAGCGCGAGCCTGATCCGACGGGCCAGCCAGTCGGCCTTCCCGCCCCGGGGCGCCTCCTCGATGACCAGGTGGAGGAAGTCGGAGCCGGCCCTTTTGGACCGATGGAGAGCGCCCTCATTGGATCTGTCCATCGGGCCATAGTGGCAGCAGGGTGGGCACATGAACACAGCGACGACACCTGAGGTCCCGGTGACCGACTACGTGCACGGGTACTCGCCGCGCGAGAGCCGCCGGCTGGGCGACCAGGCGGACACCCTGGCCCAACTGCTGCACACCGGCACGGCGTACCCCGCGGGCAGCCGGGTGCTGGAGGTCGGCTGCGGGGTCGGCGCCCAGACGGTCCATCTGCTGCGTTCCAGCCCAGGGGCCCGGATCGTCGCGGTCGACCGGTCCCCGGAGACGCTCGCCCGGGCCCGCGCCCACCTCGCGGCCGTCGCACCCGGGGCGCCGGTGGAGTGGCAGCAGGCCGACGTGTTCGACCTGCCCTTCGCCGACGCGGAGTTCGACCACGTCTTCGTGTGCTTCGTGCTGGAGCACCTACCCGACCCCCAGGGGGCGTTGACCGCGCTGCGGCGCGTGCTGCGGCCCGGGGGCAGCCTGACCGTGATCGAGGGGGACCACGGATCGGTGTTCTTCCACCCCGACAGCGCGGACGCCCGGGCGGTGATCGACCTCCAGGTCCGTTTCCAGGCGGCAGCGGGGGGCAACGCACTGCTCGGTCGGCAGCTCCAGCCGTTGCTGGCCGGGGCCGGGTACGAGGACGTCGTGGTCCGCCCGCACACCGTCTACACCGACCGGACCCGGCCCGCGTGGGTGGACGGCTTCACCCGCAACACCTTCATCGCCATGGTCGAGTCCGTCCGGCACCAGGCGCTGGGCGCCGCCCTCACCACCAGGGCCGCATGGGACCGGGGCATCGCCGATCTGCACCGGGCCGCCGACGACGGGACGTTCCACTACACGTTCTTCAAGGCCCTGGCCGTGAATCCGCCCGCTTCCCCCACGGCGTCCCCGTGACGGACGTGAAGCCCTCCGCCCGGGACCGGGAGAGGGAGCTCCCGTGATCGGACTCAGCGCGCTCGCCCTGTGGACCGCCCTGATCGTCTGGGCGTTGGAGTGCACCCATCGGCGCCGAGCACGGAGGGACCCCGCGCAGGTCGGCGGTGCGGACGGGAGGGACCGGGACTCGGCCCGGGCCCGGGCCGAACTCCGCGCCGCCGCCGACCGGACGGGCTGACTGCCCCGCCGGCCCCGTCGTCCGTGTGCCGTACCCCGCGGCGTGCCGGGACCGTGCGGCACGGTCCCCGGCGGGGCACGTGCGAAGGTCGAGCACCGTCCGCGGGCACGGTCCGCCATCCGTGCCGCGTGCCGGGGCGGGGTTGACACGTCCCGGATGCGGCAACACCCTCGGGCCCGTGTGCCGGTTCCCGGACGACCCCCAGGAGGAACGACATGACCGCTGCCCCCCAGGACCGCGCGACGGGTTCACCGACGGGAGGGGGCGCAGTGACCAGACGCGGTCTCGGGGCGGGCGCCCTGGCCCTGGGCGGGGCACTGGTGTTGGCGCCGCTGGCCGTGGGGACGGCCCGGGCTGCTCCGGCGCCGGGCGGATCGCGGAGCAACCCGACCCTGCACCGGGGCAGCGCGCGTCGGGCCGGCCTGCTCCCCGAACACCTCGACCGGCTCGTCACCGACGCGGAACGGTTCCTGCGCCCCTCCCCCGCGCACCCCTGGTACGCGGGGGCCGTCCTGCTGGCCGGGCGCGGCGACACCGTCGCCCTGCACCGGCCGATCGGGATGGCGGTGCGCTACGCGGCGTACGACGAGACCACCGACACGGGGGTGGAGTTCCCGCCGGAGCAGCAGGTCCCGATGGCGGCGGACACCGTGTTCGACCTGGCGTCCGTCTCCAAGCTGTTCACCTCGCTCCTCGCCGTCCAACAGGTGGAGCGGGGTGCGCTGGCGCTGGAGGCGACCGTCGCCTCGTACCTGCCGGAGTTCGGGGCGGCCGGGAAGCAGCACATCACCGTCCGTCAACTCCTCACCCACGCCTCGGGGTTGCGCTCCTGGGTGCCGTTCTACGCCGAGCCCACGCCGCAGGCCCGGCTGGCCCGACTGTGGCGGGAGGCGCCGCAGTACCCGCCGGGCTCCCGGTACCTGTACTCGGACCTCAATCTGATCGCCCTGCAACTCGTCCTGGAACGCCTGACCGGGCGCGCCCTGGACGTGCTGCTGGACGAGGAGGTGACCGGCCCGCTGGGGTTGCGCGACACCCGCTTCAACCCGCCGCCCTCCTGGAAGCCGCGCATCGCCGCCACCGAGGACGCGCGGGCGCCCTGGTCGGGGGTGGAACGGGGGCTGGTCTGGGGCGAGGTGCACGACGAGAACGCCCATGCGTTCGGCGGGGTCGCGGGACATGCGGGGGTGTTCTCGTCCGCGTGGGACCTCGCGGTGCTGGGGCGCACCCTGTTGAACGGCGGGGCGTACGGACGGACCCGGATCCTGCGGGCGGCGTCCGTGGAGCTGATGTTCACGGACTTCAACACCGCCTTCCCGGGGGACGAACACGGGCTGGGCTTCGACCTCTACCAGCACTGGTACATGGGCGCGATGGCCACCCCGCGCACGGCGGGTCACACCGGCTTCACCGGGACGTGCCTCGTCCTCGATCCGAGTACCGACTCGTTCCTCGTCCTCCTCGGCAACTCCGTGCATCCCGTGCGTAGGTGGCGGTCCGGGTCGGCGCCCCGGGTCGCCGCCGCCAACCACCTCGCCCGTGCGGTGCCGGTCCGGCCGCCGCGTGGTGGCACCGCCTGGTTCGGCGGCATGGTGAACGACGGCACGGCGACGCTCACGCTGCCGGCCCTGACCTTCTCCGGCGAGGGGGCGCGGCTGCGGTGCGCCCTGTGGTGGGACACCGAGCCCCGGGCGGACGCACTGCGGTTGGAGGCGTCCGACGACGACGGGGGGACGTGGCGGCCGGTTCCCTTCCTCGCCGAACAGCACGCCGAGCAGCACGGCGAACAGCGGGACGGACGGCGGGCCGGGCAGGGGGACGGACCCGTCCACGGTGCCGACGGGACGGTCAGTGGCTGGTCCGGACGCCTCTGGTACGCCGTGACCGCGGACCTGAGCGCCTGGCGGGGCGCTCCGGTGCGCCTGCGCTGGCGCTACGACACCGACCGTGCGTACGTGGGGCGCGGGGTGTACGTGACGGGTCTGCGGGTGGACGACGGGCGGCGGGTCTTCGACGAGCGGCGGGCTCGGGACGCGGCGGCCGTCACCGCCGTGGGCTGGACCCGGTCCGCGGACTGAAGGGTCCCGCCGTGCCGCGGCACCGCCGGATCAGCCGCCGGTGGTGCCGTGGCGCAGTGCGGCGACCCGTCGGTAGAGCTCCACGGCTTCGGCGCCCCGGCCGAGTTGCTCCAGGCAGTGCGCCTCGTCGTTGCGGCTGGCGAGGGCGTCCGGGTGATCGGCGCCGAGGACCTGCTCCCGGGCCGCGGCCACCGCCCGGTACTCGGCGAGGGCGTCGCCCCAGCGTCCCAACCAGCCCAGGCCCACGGCCACCTCGCGCCGGCTGACCAGGGTGTCCGGGTGGTGGCCCCCGAGCACGCGGTCCCGGATCGCGGACACGTCACGGGCCTCGGCGAGGGCCTGGTCCCAGCGGCCGAGGCGGCCCAGGTTGACTCCGAGGCCGTGGCGGGCGCGCAGCGTCTCCGGGTGCGCGGCGCCGTGGATGCGGGTGCGGTCCGCGACGAGTTCCCGGTACAGCTCCAGCGCCGGTTCGCCGTGCCCGAGCCGACCGAGGCTGATGCCCACCTCGTAGCGGGCGGCGAGGGTGTCCGGGTGATCGGCGCCCAGCGCGGTGGCGCGGGCCCGGGCCACCGCGCGATAGGTGTCCAGCGCCTCGTTCCAGCGGCCGAGTTGACCGAGCGCGTAGGCGACCTCGTAGCGGGTGACGAGGGTGTCCGGGTGGTCGGCGCCGAGGACCCGGGTACGGGCGGCGGCCACCTCGACGGCCAACCGGTAGGCGTCCTCCAACCGCCCGAGCCGGCTGAGGTTGAAGGCGAGGTTGTGCCGACAGCGCAGGGTGTCGGGATGGTCGGCGCCCATGGCGCGTTCCCGGACGGCGAGTACGGCCGTGTACATCTGGTGCGCCTCGAAGTGCCGACCCAGTTGCCCGAGGACGTAGGCCGTCTCCTGGCGGGCGGCGAGGGTGTCGGGGTGGTCGGCGCCGAGGACCCGCTCCCGTCCGTCGGCGACCCGGTCGTACTCGCGCAGGGCGTCACTGGCGCGACCGGTGCGGCTGAGGGTGAACGCCACCTCGTAGCGGCTGGCGAGGGTGTCCGGGTGGTCGGGGCCGAGGGCGTGTTCGCGCTCGGCGGCGACGGCGCGGTGCACCTCGCCGGCCTCGGACCAGCGGCCGAGCCGGCCGAGGCTCAGTCCCGCGTTGTGCCGGGACACCAGGACGGCCACGGTCTCCGGGGCGGGCGCGGGCCGTTCGTGCACGGCCACGGACCGGATGCGGCTGGTGGGCAGCCGGGGGATCCACTCGTCGGTCAGCCCGGCGGCCGGGGTGGGCGGGTGCGGCCGGGGGGCTACGCCGGCGGCCTTGCGTCCGGTGGTCATGCCCCCGGTCCAGGAGGGCAGCCGGGGCGGGCGCGGGGCCCGGTGGCCCGCTCCGTCGCGCGCCGGAACGTCGGAGAGGGGCAACGGGACGCCGGGGTGCCGTCCGGCGGTGAGTCTGCGGGCGAGTTCGCGGGCGTCCCGGGGCCGCTCGTGGGGTTCCTTGGCCAGCAGGTCGAGGACGATCGTCTCGAAGTAGGCGGGGAGCTCCGCGCGGTGGTGACGCGGTCGCTCGGGCGCGGTGTCACGGTGTCCGATGAGGACGGCCCAGGCGTCGTCGAGGTCGAACGGCGGTGCGCCGGTGGCGATCTCGTAGAGGACGCAGCCGAAGGAGTACAGGTCACTGCGCTGGTCGACCTCGGAGCCGCCGATCTGCTCCGGCGACATGTAGTGGGGCGTGCCCATGGCGATGCCGGTGCCGGTGAGTCGGGAGGTGAATCCCGCGTCGCCGAACCGGGCGATGCCGAAGTCGCAGATCTTCACGGTGCCGTCGGCGGTCCGCATGATGTTCGCGGGCTTCAGGTCCCGGTGCACGATGCCCTGTTCGTGCGTGTACGCGAGGGCCGAGGCGACCTGTTCGGCGATGTCGACGACCTCGGCGACGGGCAGCGGGAGCCGGGTGTTGTCCTCCAGCAGCTGGCTGAGGTTGCGGCCCTCCAGGAGTTCCATGACGAGGAACAGCGAACCGTCGGACTCGCCGAAGTCGTGGACGACGGTGACGCCCCGGTGCTGGAGCCCCGCCGCGACCCGGGCCTCGCGCCGGAACCGTTCCCTGAGCACGCGGGCGTGCGACTGGTCGTGGTGCGGGCTGAGCGGTTTCAGGCACTTCACCGCCACCCCGCGGCCCAGGGATTCGTCCTTGGCCCGCCACACCTCGCCCATGCCGCCCCGTCCGATCACCTCGATCAGTCGGTAGCGGCCCTGGATCAACCTGGTGTCGGTCATCTCCCGTCGTTGCCCCCGTCGTCACCCGTCAGCGCCCATCGGCCCCGTCCAGTATGGCCACCCCGATGGCGAGAGGGTACGGGGCGGGCCGGCTACCTGGAGGGTTCCTGCCTGCGGGGGGCCTGGTGCACCGGAACGGACGCGGGGCACGGGGGTGGTGACGGCGCATGCGGTGGGAGCGGTCGGGGGTGGGGCGGGCGGTTGCGGTACCTGGTCGCCCCGCTCCTCTCTCTACGCAGTACAATGTACGACGTATAGAGATCGTTCCCGACCTTAGGGCAGGCCATGAACATCACGTCCACCGCCGTCTCCCTGACCGTTGACGACGTTTCCGCCTCCGCCGCGTTCCTGGTCGAGCACTTCGGCTTTCAGGAGGCCGCGGCCGCCGACGGCTTCGCCTCGCTGGTCCGCGAGGACGCGGTCCATGTGATCTTCCTTCAGCGCGGAACCGAGGTCCTGCCCGAAGACGTACGGGAGCAGCGGGCCGCGGGGGTGATCCTCGCCTTCACCGTGACCGATCTGGATGCCGAGTTCGAGCGGTTGCGCAGCGAGGGCGCCCCCATCACCATGGCGCTGCGCGAAGAGCCGTGGGGCGAACGCCTCTTCCAGGTCACCGACCCGAACGGGGTCGTCCTCCAGCTGGTCGCGTGGGCCGTCCCCGAGCACCAGTGAGGCCACGGGTCGGCTCCGGCGTCCCCCGAGATCCCGTGTGCAGCGGTCAGGTCGGCCGTCGGCCGGGCCGCGGATAGCCGATCTCGGAGACGTCCGGGGCCAGGTCCGCCAGGGTGACCCCTGCGTTCAGTGCCGGCAGCGGCCCCCGCGCACCCTCCCGGGGTGGATGCCGGGCGGGTGGCGGGGTGGTGGGGCGGATGCCGCACGGGCCCTCGGTGGCCGGCGCCCGGTTCAGAGGGCCGCGGGGACGGCTGCGACGAGCCCGCCGTCGATGATCAGGTCCTGCCCGTTGACGTACGAGGACTGGTCCGACACGAGGAAGGCGACCGCGTCGGCGACGTCGTCGGCGGTGCCGACGCGGCCCGCGACGATCTGGGCGACCACGGCGGCCTCCGTCTCCTCGGCGACCTCCTTGCGGTACATGGGGGTGTCTATGTAGCCGGGGCTGACCGTGTTCACCCGGATGCCGCGGGGGCCCAACTCGGCCGCGAACGTCCGGGCCAGGCTCTGGACCGCCGCCTTGGTGGCCGAGTACAGCGAGCCGTTCGGCAGGCCGCGGTGCGCGGTCCAGGAGGAGTTGATCACGATGGCCGCCCCGTCGGCGAGGACCGGCAGGAGCCGCTGCACGGTGAAGAACACCCCCTTGAAGTTGATGTCGACGACCCGGTCGAACTCGGCCTCGGTCACCTCGGCGGCGGACTCGAAGGAGGCGACGCCGGCGTTCGCGAAGAGCGCGTCGATCCGTCCGTAGCGCTCCCGGACCCGATCCGCGAGGGCCTGTGCGTCGACGGTGTTCGACACGTCGCCGCGCACGGCCAGGACCCGGTCGCCGGCGTCCAGTTCCTTGACGGCGGCGTCGAGCCGGCCCTGGTCACGGCCGGTGATCACGACCCGGGCGCCTTCGGCCAGCAGACGGCGGGCGGCGGCGAACCCCATCCCCGAGGCGCCTCCGGTGATGAGTGCGGTCTTGTTCTCGAAACGAGCGGTGGTGTTGGTCATGGCTCCACCCTGCGGCCTGGGCCGGGCGGCTGACAGTGCCGGCTTAACCTGGTACCCGCACCACCACCCTCCGCCCCGCGCGGGTCGCTCAGACCGCCGTGGCGGGTTGGGCCGCGACCAGTGCCTCCAGCCGGGCCGCCGTGCCGCTGCCGGGGCGCGGGTTCTGCAACTCCATGCGGTGGTCGGGCCACTCGGCCAGGGACAGGACCGTGGTGTCGAAGACCATCTCCCCCGCCTCGGGGTGCCGCACGGCCTTCACCGCCTGGGTCACCTCGGCCACATCGTGCTGGGCCCACAGTCGCGCGAACTCGGGGCTCATCGCGTGGAGTTCGTCGACGATCCGACCGAACACGGGGTCCGCGGGATGGCGGGCCGCATCGGCGCGGAACGCGGCGACCACGCTGGGGGCGATCTGTTCCCACTGCAGGTGCATGGACCGGTAGCGGTCGTTGGTGAAGAAGGTGAAGAGGCAGTTGTGGTCCGAGTCGTCGTACCCGAACACCAGCCGCGCCGCGCCGTTGACCGCGACGAGGTTCCAGTGCTGGTCCCGCAGGATCGCCGGACGGGGCTCCCAGGCGTCGATCAGCCGCCGCAACTCGGGGGTGACCTCGGCGCGGGCCGGGGTCGTCCGCGGCGGGTTGAGACCGGCGAGCAGGTACAGGTGTGCCCGCTCCGGCCCGTCGAGCCGTAGCGCCCCGCCGATGGCGTCCAGGATCTCGCCGGACACATTGATGTCGCGTCCCTGTTCGAGCCAGGTGTACCAGGACACCCCCACCCCGGCCAGCACCGCGACCTCTTCCCGGCGCAGGCCCGGTGTGCGGCGCCGGGCCGCCGTCGGGAGTCCCACGTCCGCGGGGGTGAGTCGGGCTCGCCGGGTGCGCAGGAAGTCCCGCAGTTGCGCGCGGCGGCCGTGCGGGGACCGGATGTCGCTGACCATGTCCCCACGGTAGCAACGGTGCAGGGGCCGGGCGCAGGGCTAGTCGCCGGTCCGGGTACGGCGGACGCACCGGCCGGAGGGTGCCGCGCACCGAGGCCGACCGCCGGACGGCGGGGCCGGGTGCGAGGTCAGGGCTGCGGGTCTCGTGCCTCAGACCGTCCCGGACGCGGGCGAGTGCGCGTCGGAGCGCACCTGCGTCGGCCGGGGCGGACGGACGGCCCCGCGGCGCACCTCACGCCGACAGCGCGGCCGACCGGTGCCCGACCGGTCGCACGGTGAGCGTGTCGGCGCCCCACCGCACCTGGCGGCGACACTCCAGTCCGTGCCGGGCCAGGTGGGGCGCGAGCCGCTCCACCCGTGCGCGCAGGGCCCGCAGGCTCATGGGACGGGCGGTGTCCCCCAGCAGCCAGCGCATGTCGTGGCAGCACAACGGGGAACGCACCGCCAACAGGATCTCCATCAGCAGCGATTGGCTCCGGTAGGGCCGCAACGGTTCGCGCCGGCCCGGGTCCGGGCCCAGGTCGCGTCGCAACCAGCGCAGGTCCGCTTCGATGCGTGCGGCGATCGCGGTCTCGGCACTGTCCCGGCGCAGCACGTTGACCGCCCCGGCGGCGAGCAGCGCCGCACTGTCGACGCGGTGGGCCGTGGCCACCGCGACGGGCGCCAGGAGACGCAACGACCGCACGCGTTGCACGAGTTCGTCTCCTGACTCGTGTCGCGGGGTGTCCAGCAGGGCGAGGACGCCGGGGGCCCGGTGCAGGTACTCGTAGCCGCGTTGGTCGCCCCAGCGGCGGACGATGAACCGGGGCGGCCCGGCGCGGTGCAGCCGCCTGGCCCATTCGACGCTGGCGCCGACGTCCGGCGAGATGATCACCACGCGGGGACCCTCGCTGGCGCGTGGGGGCCGGGGCAGCGGTCTCGGGCGGGGCGGGGCGGTGACGCGGGGTGGGTCGATCGTCAACAAGGCGTCCTCCGTTCGGGCTCCGCGCGGGACCGGGGGCGTCCGGGGTGCGCGGGGCACCCGTACCCACCGAAAAACTCCGTACCTACGTGTTAGGTACCCGACTGTTGCGGTGTCATGCACCGTTCCCGGGCTCCGGATCGTCCCGACGGACGACGAACCGTGGATGGGATGGGCGCTGTTGGGCAAGGCTTCGCAGGTGGGCGTCGGAGGTCGGGGGTCTGGACGTGGCGCCCTCCAGCCCCGATCTTTACCTAACATGCATCTACTTCAGCAGGATGTCCCGTACCTCGCGGTCGAGTCGCCGCAGGGCGTCCTCGGGCGCGACCCGTCCGGTCAACGCCCCGTGGGTGACGGCGGCGATCGCCAGGCTGACCTGCTCGTAGCGGGCGCTCTTCATCCGCACCCGCGAGGCGGCGACGCTACGGGCGAGGACGGGCAGGTAGGGGTAGCGCCGCACCAGTGCGGGGTCGGTGTACAGCGATGCCCGTACCGGCGGCAGCGCGCCCTCGGTGAGCACCCGCCGCTGGACGTCCTCGCTCAGCAGGTAGGTCAGCAGATCGGCGGCGGAACGCGGGTGCGGGGAACGGGCGTTGACCGCGAGGTTCGAGCCGCCGAGCACTCCTTGGCCGGCGCCGTGGCGTCCCGGCAGGGGCACCACGCCGACCTTGCCCGCGACCGGCGAGCCGGGGGCGGACGACAGGGTGTGCACATAGGGCCAGTTGCGCAGGAACAGCAACTCACCCGCCTGGAAGGCCTGTCGCGAGCTCTCCTCCTTGTAGCCGAGCGCCGCTTCGGGGATCCAGCCCGCGCGCAGCCCTTCGGTGAGGAACCGCAGCCCGGCGAGCGCAGCCGGAGTGTCCACGGTGACCTCGCCGTCAGGGCCGGTGAGCGAGCCGCCCGCCGACTGGATCGCCTCGGTGACGTTGACGGTCAGGCCCTCGTACGGGAGGAGTTGACCGGCGTACCCGTGCATGCGGTACTTCCGGGACAGGGTCGACGCCTGCCGGGCCAGTTCGTCCCAGGTGCGGGGCGGTTCCAGGCCCTCCCGGTCGAGGACGTCCTTGCGGTAGTACAGCAGGGCCGCGTTGGTGACGTACGGGACGGCGTAGCGGCGGCCCCGGTAGGTGACGGTGTCGAGGACCGAGGGCAGCAGCGCGGAGTCGGGCACCCGGGCGCCGTCCACGGGGGCGATCCAGCCGTTGCCCGCGAACTCCGCCGTCCACGCCACGTCGATGTTGAGGACGTCGTAGCGGGCACTGCCCGAGCGCAGGCTGTCCCGCAGCTGGGCGTGCACCTCGTCGGCGGCCTCCGGGAGTTCGACGAGTTCGACCCGCTCGGCGGGGCGGGCGCGGTTCCAGTCGGCGAGGACCTCGTGGAGGTAGCCGGTGAGGTCCCGGCCGGTGACCACGGTCAGCGGGCCGCGTCCGCCGGCCGCCTCGGCGGGGCCGCCCCGGGGCGCTCCGGAGGCCGTTGCCGCGGTCAGCACCAGCAGGGTCACCAACAGGACGCCGCAGATCCGGGCCGCGCGTCCGCCGACGGCACCACCGCGCATCGTTTCCGCCCTCCCCCGGTCCGACCGCGGGAACCCCCCGCAACGGGTACGTTCCCACCGGTGCCGCACCAGGCATCATGTATACCTGCGGAATCGACGCGCCACCCACCGGTCGGCCACGGTCCGAGCGCGCGGGTGCCGGAGCGACCCGGCGGCCCCGGCAGCGCGTCCGCCCCACTCGCCTAGGAGGGACCTGGCACCGTGCGTCTACATCTGCTGGCGCTGCTCGCCGGTGGTCCCGCCCACGGTTACGAGCTCAAGCAGGCCCTGGAGAAACTCCTCGGTGCGGCGTACCCTCAGCCGAACATCGGGCAGCTCTACGTGACGCTCGGCAGGTTGGAACAGGCGGGGCTCATCGAGGGGAAGCACGTGAGCCAGCCGGACCGGCCGGACAAGAAGATCTACGAGATCACCGTGGCCGGCCGGGAAGCGGTGGACCTCTGGTACGAGACCCCTTCCGAAGCTCCGCGCGTGCGCGACGACTTCTTCATGAAGCTGGCTCTCGCCCATCTGACCGGGACCGCCGACCAGATCGCGCTGATCCACCGGCAGCGACGGCACTACCTCACCCTCATGCGCACCCTGTCCCGGCTGGAGCGCGCGGAGCAGGGCCCGGACCAGCGCATCGCCCGGCTCCTGATCGAGGGGGCGTCGCTGCACCTCCAGGCCGACCTCGACTGGCTGGAACGCTGTCAGGAGGAACTCGAATGAGCGTCTCAGTCCCGGGTGCGGGCCCCGATGACGGGAGGTCGACCGGGAGCGGCGTCGAAGCACCCGGCCCCGATGACGCGGACGGTGCGTCCGCGGCCGTGGCACCGCCGCTGCTGAGCGTGCGGGGCCTGACCAAGTCCCATGCCGGCGAGGCGGGTGTGGTGCACGCGGTCCGCGGGGTCGATCTCGACGTGGCGCCCGGGGAGTTCGTCGCCGTCACCGGGACATCGGGCGCCGGCAAGTCGACGCTCCTGCGGCTGCTCGCCGGTCTCGAACGTCCCGACGGCGGCACGATCCGGCTCGCCGGGCGCCGGGTCGACGCACTGAGCGAGACCCGCTGGGCGGTGTTGCGCCGCCGACGTCTGGGGATCGTCTTCCAGTTCTTCAACCTGGTCTCCACGCTCACCGTGGCGGACAACGTGGAGATGCCCGCCCTGCTCGCCGGACGCGGTTCCCGTACGGGTCGCGCGGCCGTACGGGAGTTGCTGGGCGAGTTGGGCCTCGCCGGCCGGGAGGACGCCCTGCCGGGTGATCTGTCGGGCGGCGAACAGCAACGCGTCGCCCTCGCCCGCGCCCTGGTCAACCGGCCCGACCTGCTGCTCGCGGACGAGCCCACCGGCAGTCTCGACAGCCGGGGCACCCGTGAGGTGGTGCGGCTGCTCACCGAGTTCCACGCGGCGGGTCAGACGATCGTCCTGGTCACCCATGACGCACGGGTGGCGAGCGCCGCCGAGCGGGTGCTCACCCTCAGCGACGGTCGGATCGTCGACGAGATCCGACTCGGCGACGACCCCGGGTCCGGCGCCCGCGCCGCCGCCGGACTCGTCGAACTGGCGGAGTGAGCCGGTGCGGGCCCTGGGACGCTGGGCGCTGGCCGATCTGCGCACCCACCGGGGCCGGGCGGCGACGCTGACGCTGGCGACGGCTGGGGTGATGGCGGCGCTGCTGCTGTCGGCGGCGCTCCTCCAGTTCGCGGCGAGCCCCTGGCAGCAGGTGTTCACCCAGACCCGCGGCAACCACGTTTGGTTGCGGCTCGATTCCGGTGCCGACACCCGTCCGCTGTCGGACCTGCCCGGGGTGGAGAGCGTGTCCGGCCCCTACGGCACCGTCCCGGTGACGGCACGGAGCGCCACGGCGCGGGCCGCGCTCGAACTGCGGTCGGTGCGGCCCGACGGACCGACCGGGCGGGAACGGCGGTTCCTCAGCGGACGGTGGTTGTCCGGTGCGCCCGGTGAGGCGGTGCTCGACCGGGCCACCGCCGAGGCGCTGTGGGTGCGCCCCGGCGATGACCTCCGGATACGGGCCGCGGGCGCGCCGCCGGGCGTCCTGCGGGTCGTCGGGGTCATGACCTCGTCGGAGGCGGGGTACACCGGCGACGCCCGGGCACAGCGCCCGGGCACGGCGTGGACGGCGGCGGGCACGGCCGCCCGCTACGCCGCGGGGGACGCACCCGGGCGGACGGTGGGCCTGCGGCTCGCCGACGGGACGGACACCGACTTCGTGGTGCAGCAGGCGGTGGCCGTGGCGGGCCCGGAGCACGTGGTGCGCGTCTCCACCTGGCGGGAGGCACGGGCGGCGGCGGCGGCGGAACACCGGCTGTCGGGGCGGTTGCTGCGGGGGTTCGGCGTCGGTTCGCTGGTGGCGGCGGCGCTCGCGGTGACCGGCGGGGTCAGTGGCCGGGTCAGGGGGCAGGTCCGGGACATCGCGGTGCTGAAGGTCATCGGCATGACGCCACGTCAGGTCGCGGTGATGTTCGTCGCCCAGCACGCGGCGCTGGCCCTGGTGGGGGTGGTGCTCGGGGGCCTGTTGGTGCGCACGGTGGGCTCACGGGTGCCGGGACCGCTCGGCGAGGCGGTCTCGTACGGGGTGGCCCTCCCGAGTTCCGTGCCGGGGGCGGGGGCGATCGGCGCGGTCACGGTGGGGGTCATCGCGGCGGCGACCGCGCTCTCCGCGTGGCGGGCGGCCCGGGTCCCGCCGAGCCCGATGGCCCGCGCGGCCCGGCCGCGGGCACGCCGCATGTCGCGCTCGGCCCGCCGCGCACTGCGCTGGGGCGTACCGCCGCACCTGGTGCTCGGCTGGCGCGGGGCGACGCACCGCGGGGCGCGGTTCACCGGGTCGGTGGTGCGGCTCGCGGTGCCGATCATGATGATCACCGTGGCGCTGGCCGCGCTCTCGACGCTGGAGGCGCTGCGCAGCGGCAGCGGTGGACGGGTGAACCCGGCGCCCCCGTTGACCGTCCGGCCGGGCGCGGCGGGCCCGGCGCCCGGACAGGTCGCCCGGATCGCGGACGACTCCCGGGTACGGGCCGTGTACCCGGCGGCGGAGGTCACGGCCCTGATTCCCGGCCAGACCCGTTCGGTGACCCTGCGCGGGCTCGGTACCGCGGCCCACGCCTATCCGTTCGTGGCGGTGGAGGGCCGGGCCCCGCGCGCGCCCCACGAGGCCGTGGCCGGGCAGGGCCTGCTCGACGCGACGGGCACCGGGGTCGGTGACTGGGTGCGGCTCACCGTCGGTGGGACCCCGCACATCCTGCACGTGGTGGGCCGTTCGATCGAGCCGGAGCACAACGGACAGGTCATCACCACCACCCTGGACACACTGCGGGCGGGCGGCACCGCGGGCGCCCCGCAGTCGTACGCGGTGCTGCTGCACCCCGGCGCCGACCCGGACGCGGTGGCCCGCTCCCTGCGGGCGGCCCTGCCCGGCGCCGACGTCCGGCGGGCGCCTTCCGCCCCGGCACCGACCGAGTTGGTCACCGGGGTGCTGGGCGGGCTGATCGGCGTCCTCGGGCTGATCGCGGTGGTGGAGTTGGCGGGGTCGGTGAGCGCCGCCGCCCGGCACCACGGCCGCGAGCTGCCCGCGCTGCGCGGGCTGGGCCTGACGCCACGTCAGCTGGTGGGGGTGATCGTCACGCACTGCGCGGTGACCGCCGTCGCGGCGACGGCCGTCGGCATCGCCCTGGGGCTGCTGCTCGCCCGGCCGCTGATCGACGCGGAGGGCCACGGCAGCGGGGTGGGCGCCGGCATCGCCGTGCTGCCCGCGGTACCCTGGCTGGCGCTCGGCGCGGCCGGCCCGGTGCTGATGGCGGTCGCGCTGGCCCTGGTGCCCGCGGTGCGTGCGCAACGCCGCCGGGCACCGGACCCGACGGCGGCGCCGGGGTGATCCGGCCCGGCCGGCGTTCGCCCATCCCGCTGGACCGCCGCCACCGCGGTTCCGCCCCGGTCGGACAGCCCGGTCCCCACGGACGGTGAGCGGGCGCCCGCGACGGCGACGGACGGCCCGGCGGACGCGGACGGCCACGCGAGCGCGGGTGGCCACCGGGGCGTGCCCCCCGCCCCGGGCGGCGGGCGGACCGCCCGGGATTCCGGTTCTACTCCGCGGGCGCGGTACGGGTGCGCAGCGTCGCGCGGGCGGAGTCCAGGTCACAGGCGCGGGAGCGGTTGTGCGGCAGCCGGGACAGGACCGTGGCCATCCCGCAGGTGTTGGTGACCGCCGAGAACACCAGCCCGCCGGCGATTCCCGCGGAGGCCCAGCGCGCCCCGGACCAGCGGCGCCCGGCGAGCAGTCCGGCGAGGACCAGCGTGCCGGCGGCGAGGCGGACCTGGCGTTCCATCGCCCAGACCGCGCGGCCGTCCTCCGGCCGGTCGAGGTCGTACCCGAGGCGGGCCCACTCGGTGGTGCCACCGGTGAGCGTCGCGGCGGCCACGCCTTCCTCGGCGAGCACGGCGCACGCCTGCACGGAGCGGTTCCCGGAGGCGCAGACGACGAGCAGGTCGCCCCGGTCCGCGGCGTCCCGGAGGTCGGGCAGGGCGGCGCGCAGGTCGTCGAGGGGGATGTTGAGGGCGTACGGGAGGTGGCCCGACGCGTACTCCCCGGGGGTGCGCACGTCGATCACGGTGAGCGCACCGAGCCGCTGGGCGGCCTGGTCGGGGGTGAGTGCGGGGGATGTCGTCACGGTGTCGTGTCCTTCCATCGGTGGTACTGAGGTGGTGGTGGTGATTCCGGTGTGCCGCGCCCCTCCGGTAGAATACCCATAGGGGTATATCGAACGGAGTCTGTCGTGGAACTGGCTTTGGCAGCCGAGGAATTGAAGACCGTGGTCAACCGGCTGCGCCGGGCCCAGGGCCAGATCACGGGAGTGATCAAGATGATCGAGGAGGGCCGGGACTGCGCCGATGTGGTCACCCAGCTCGCCGCCGCGTCCCGCGCCCTGGACCGGGCCGGGTTCGCGATCATCGCCACGGGCCTCGAACACTGTCTGACCGACGAGAACATGTCCGCCCCGGAGGACCGGGAGCGGATGCGGGCTCGGCTGGAGAAGCTGTTCCTGTCCCTGGCCTAGGTCCGGCGCCCGGCGAGGGGGAGGCCGCCCGGCGGGGGTCATCGGACCGCGTCCACGAGCATCAGCAGGGCGACCGCGAGCAGCACGCCCGCGAACACCCGGTGCAGCACCGCCTCCGGCAGCTTCGCCCCGAGCCGCTTCCCGTCCCACGCGCCGAGCACGGCCGCTGCCGCGAAGGGTCCCACGACCGCCCAGTCGACCCCCGTCGCCGTGCCCCCGCGGGCGGCGAGCGCGACCAAGGCGTTCACGGAGACGACCAGCAGGCTCGTCGCGACGGCGGCACGGATCCGGAACGCCAGCACCCCCGTCAGTGCCGGCACGGCGAGGAATCCCCCGCCGACTCCGAGCAGCCCGGTCAGCGCACCCAGCCCGGCGCCCGCCGAGACCACCTTCACCGGCTGCACGGCGGTGGCGGCGGTGGGAAGGGCGGCCTGGGGTACCGGGCGCAACATCCGCAGCCCGGCGAGCCCGGCGACCAGTCCGAAGGCGGCCGTCAGCAGGGCGGCGGGCACCCGCGCCGCGAGCACGCCGGCCAGCGCCGCCGGGAGCACTCCGGCCGCGGCGAGGAGAAGGCCGCCGCGCCATTGGACGGCACCGGTCCGCGCATGCGCGTACAGGGCCGTCAGCGAGGTGACGGAGACGATGAGCAGGCTCGCGGTCGTCGCCTCGGCGGGGGTGAAGCCGAGCAGGTAGACCAGTGCGGGAACGGCGATGATGCCGCCGCCCGCGCCGAGGGCTCCGAGGGTGATCCCGACGGTGCCTCCGGCGAGCAGGGCGAGGATCAGTTCACTCACCGCGGGACGCGTCCGTCCCGGTGAGTGAGGCCCGCGCCGCCGCGTCGAACCCGTCGTCGACGGCGACGACCGTGCGCCCCGCGGCGTCGAGCAGGGATGCCGCGATCGCGGCCCGCATCCCGCCCGCGCAGTGCACCCACACCACGCCCGGCGGCACCTCGGCCAGCCGGCCGCGCAGCTCGTGGAGGGGGATGTGGACCGATCCGGTGACGGCACCCGCCGCGCGCTCGGAGTCCCGTCGGACATCGAGGACCACCGGGTCGGCCCCCGCACCGCCCACACCGCCCGCGGCCAGTTCGGCACGCGCCGCGGCCAGTTCGGCGAAGGTGGCGCGCGGGAAGGCGGTCAGGGAGTCGCCCTTGCGCACCCAGGTCCGGGGGTCGCCGGTCGCCGCGGCGGCGGGCCGGTCCACACCGACCCGGACCAGTTCCCGTTGGGCGGCGGCGATCTGCTCCGGCGTCTCGGCGAGCAGGGTGACGGGCTTGCCCCACGGGATCAACCAGGCCAAGTAGGTGGCGAGTTGGCCGTCGCCCTCGAAGTTCAGTGTTCCGGCGACATGGCCGCGGGCGAAGGCGACCCGACCGCGCAGGTCGACCACCCACTCCCCCGCGGCGAGCCGGGCGGCTATCTCGTCCGCGTCGGCGGGACGCGGCGGGGTCAGGTCCACGGGGGCGGGGCCTGCGGCGTTCGCGGGGCCCATGTGCGCGTAGTACGCGGGGACGTCCTCCAGAGCGGCCAGGAGTTCGGCGACGAAGGTGTCGGCGTCCTGGGTCAGCGCGGCGTTGACGAGACGTTCGGTGCCGATGGTGGAGGCCGAGCCGCCGCCCGGGCCCGAGGAGCAGAAGCTTCCGAAGCCGTGGGTGGGCAGGACCGGGACGTCGTCGGCGAGGGTGTCCGCGAGTCGGTGGGCGGAGGCGTGCTGCGCCCGTGCCAGCTCCACCGTGAGGCGGGGTTCCACCAGGTCGGGGCGACCGACCCCGCCGATGAGGAGCGAGCCTCCGGTGAACGCCGCGACGTCACGCCCCTGATCGACCAGCACGTACGAGGTGTGGTGGGGGGTGTGGCCCGGGGTGGCGACGGCCCGGAGCGTCAGGCCCTCGTCGACCTGGACGGTGTCGCCGTCGCTGACGGGCGTGCGGGCGAAGGAGACCGAGGCGGCGGCGGGCACCAGGTAGTGCGCCCCGCTGACCCGGGCCAGCTCCAGCCCTCCGGTCACGTAGTCGTTGTGCAGGTGCGTCTCCACGACGTGGGCGATCCGTACGCCCCGGCGCGCCGCAGCGGCGATGACCCGGTCGATGTCACGGGGCGGGTCGACGGCCACGGCCGCGTCCGGGCCGCCCGCCAGATAGCTGCGGTTGCCCAGGCCCTCGAACTCCAGGGTGTCGACGAAGAACACGGCTGCACACTCCTCTCGCTGTACCCCCCGGGGTATCCATACCTGCACCCTAACAAATACCCAGGGGGGTATAGAACGACCCCGGAGCGGCCGGCTCGGAACAGCGCACAGGGACCCAGGACGGCCGGAAAGACCGCTGGTGAGAGGGGCGGGATGCAGCACGGGGGCCGGGGGCGGGGTGCACGAGGCGCGGGCCCGCGCCTCAGCCCGGCCGGTCAGAAGGTGAAGACGATCCTCGCCCGTACGTCCCCCGCCAGCACCTGGGCGATGGAGTCGTTCACCGACTCCAGGGGCCTGGTCTCGCGGATGACCCGGGTGCGCCCCGCCGCGTGCAGCCGGAAGACCTCGTCCAGGTCCTGCCGGGTTCCGACGATCGACCCGAGCACGGCGGTGCCGCCCAGTACCGTTTCGAAGATCGGCACCTTGATCGTTCCGCCCGCGGGCATGGCGACCATCACCAACCGTCCGCCCCGCCGCAGCCCCGCGTTCAGCGCGCCGAACGCGGCCTCGTTCACGGCGAGGGCGAGCCCGATGTGCGCACCCCCGTGGGCGCGGAGCACCTCCGCCGGGTCCTCGGTGGCGGCGTTGACGAGGATGTCCGCGCCGAGGGAGCGGGCGAGGGCGAGCTTCTCGTCGGTGACGTCGATCGCCGCGACGGTCGCCCCGGCGATCTTGGCGTACTGCACCGCGAGGTGGCCGAGCCCGCCCACGCCCGAGATCGCGACCAGTTGGGCGGGCCGCACCCCGCCGACCTTGAGTGCCTTGTACGTGGTCACTCCCGCGCAGGTCAGGGGTGCCGCGTCGCGGGGGTCGACGCCGTCCGGCACCGGGCGCGCGAAGTCGGCCCAGGCGAGCATCTTCTCGGCGTACCCGCCGTCGGTGCCGTACCCGGTGTTGACCTGCTGCTCACAGAGCGTCTCCCAGCCCGACAGACAGTGCTCGCAGCGCCCGCAGGCCCAGCCGAGCCAGGGCAGGGCGACCCGGTCCCCGACACAGAGGTGGCTCACCCCGTCACCCAGCGTCTCCACGATCCCGACGGCCTCGTGACCGGGCACGAACGGCGGCGTCGGTTTCACCGGCCAGTCACCGTGCGCCGCATGGATGTCGGTGTGGCACAGGCCCGACGCCTCGACGGCGATCAGTACCTGCCCCGGGCCCGGTGCGGGGTCGGGCCGGTCCTCGATGACCAGGGGCTCACGGAACGCACGGACCACGGCAGCTTTCATGACGGCCTCCCGCTTCCATCGTGCGCGGAGTGCCGGCGAGGGGCATCCGGACGGCGCCGCACCGCAGCAGGCTCGGTCAAGGCCGGGACCACAAAAACGCGGAGCGGTCCCTGCCGGCAACGGTTGGGCCGTCCAAGAAGCGCCGACGCCCCTCGCGCAACGCTGAGCACCCTCGGCCTCCTGCGCCCCACCCGTCGCGCCGCACGGTCGTGGTGACGGCAGTGCGCCGCACCGGAACCTCCCGATCACCGGACCCGGGGGCCCCGGCCGCCGTACGATGCCACTGTTCGGCGCGGGCCGCCGGACACCACAACGGCATGGGGGACGTTCGGGGGAAGCCGGTGGGAATCCGGCGCTGACCTGCAACCGTGTGCGGCACTGCGGTGCCGCGAGTCGGAGCGCCCGGGGTTCCCCGTACACCGCTTCCCTCTGTCATGGTCTGCGGAGGTGGAGCCCTGGCGTCCCGCGCACCGGGTGCCCCGTCCATGAGGACCTGGACGGGCGGCCGAACGCAGGGGGAACTCGGGGCACTTCACCCCGTGGGCCCGTATCCGCCAGGAGGCCCCATGCGTCACCACCTCTTCCGTCGCACCGCCGTCGCCGCGGCCCTGCTCGGTCTCGTCCTCACCGGTGCCCCCGCACTGGCCGCCCCCGGCGTCGCGCCCGCCGCGGGGAGCACGCTGACGGCCGGGACCAACACCCCGGTGAAGGTCACGTTGACCGTGCGCGGGCCCGACGGGGTGCTGTTCCGGGGCAAGATCCGGACGAAGGGCCACGACGTCACGCCGGCCACCGGTGGCACCCAGCGTTGCGACGGCACGAACGGCGGCGCCCACCCCAGTGCGGTGCCCACGCCGACGGCCGCCCTCGACGACGCGGCGCGCAAGCGCGGGTTCGCCTGGGACGGCACCTGGTACCCGTCGTTCGAGGACTACTTCGTGCAGTCCATCAAGAACGTCGAGGGGGGCGCGACCGCCTACTGGAACATCTCCGTGAACGGGACGTCGACCCCCGTCGGCGGCTGCCAGTTCAGAATCCACGCCGGGGACCGGGTGGCCTTCACCTGGACCGCCCTGTAACCCTCCGGCGCCGACCCCGAAGCGGCCCCGGGATCAGCCGTGTTCGGTGTGGCTGGACGTGGTGTCGGCGGGCGGCTCGGTGCGTCCGCCGTCCCGGCCCGTGAGCAGCACGGCCACGAGCACGCCCAGGACGGCGACCACGGCCAGCCGCCCGCCCAGACGCAGCGCCCAGACGGCCTTGGCCCCCGGCCGTCCACCGGAGGCCGCGAGCCGCTGGGATCGCCGGGCCGGACGCATCAGTCGCGCCAGGAACAGTGCGGCGACGGGGAGTTGGAGCAGCCACACGGTGGTGCGGAACCAGCCGTCGTACCACACGTTCGTGCCGTACAGCAGGGTGTGCCAGACGCTGAGGACGTACACCACGAGGACGAAGCGGTGCATGACCCGCCAGGTCCTGGCGCCGATGCGGTGGCGGACGTAGAAGAGCAGGCCGAGGGGGATCGCGAGGTAGAGCGCGGCCTGACCGACGGGAATCGCGATCCGGCCGGTTCCCGAGGCGTACCCGCCGGGCACGAACGCCTCGACGAAGGCCGTGGCGGTGCTGGCGTACCAGGCGTCGGTGTCGTGCCGGACCAACTCGGCCGCGAACAGCAGTGCATGAGCGGCGATCAGCGCGATGGTGTTGATGCTCGTGGTGCGGTGGAGCCGTTCGAGGCGGGGGCCGGCCAGGGGCAGCCAGCTCGGGCGGGGGCCGGACAGCAGCAGTCCGAGGACCACGGTGCCCCAGGCCCACAGCAGCGCGGACCAGCCGAACGCCTGGCTGAGGAAGTACATCCAGAAGGCACCCGTGTCGGCCATGAACGGCATCACGGTGAGCGTGGACGAGGTCTCGGCCTCGATCCGGACGTAGAGCAGCACGAAGACGGCGCCCGTGACGAGGAGGGCGAGGGAGCCGTCGAGGACACCCGCCCGCAGGTCACCGCGGAGGGTCGCCCGGGGGCGGGGCGGCGCCGTCGACACGCCCGACGGTCCGGGGGGCGCACCTACGGCGGGAGAGGACTCGGAACCGGGCGCAGCACGGTCGTTTGTGGGGTTCACGGCGAGGGGCTCCGCTTCTGTCACGTGTCAATGAGGTCGTGCACGACCGGGTGGGGCCGGTCGCACACGTAGTCGGATGCGGAGGGCGGAAAGTTCCCGGGAGCGGGTAGTGACATGGGTCACGACACACGGTGTCCACAAACGGGGGCGATCGCGCCAACTGTCCGGTCAAAGCCCTTACCCGGGACCCGTATCCCACTGGCACCATGACTCTCATGGGAGCCGGAACCGCACTCCGCCTCACGCACGCGACGATCCTCGTCGCCGTGTGCGTCGTGGTGTCCGGGCTCGGCCACGCCCTGGCGTCGGGGGTCTCGCCCTCGTTCCAGGGGTATGCGGTCGCGGTTCCCCCGGTGTCACTGCTCGCCTGGCGACTGACCCGCAGGGAACGGTCCGCGGGCGCGGTGATCGGGGCGAGCGCCGGGGCCCAGGTCATGCTGCACGCACTGTTCGGTCTGACCCACGGCCCGGGCGGCACGGCACACGGGGTCCACACGGCCCATCCGCGCCCCGCCACCGCGGACGGCACGGGCCTGGCCGGGAGCACCGCACTCGCCCTCTTCCGTTCCCTGCGTGGCCTGTTCGACCTCTCTTCGGTCAGCTCGGGCATGGCCAGCGCGCACGTGCTCGCGGGTGCGGTGTGCGGCTGGTGGCTCTGGCGGGGGGAGCGCGCGCTCGCCCAACTCGGCCGGGCGCTGGCGCTGTTCCTCGGGGGCCTGCTGCGGTTCGCCGTGGCCGCCCTGTGCGGGGCGCAGGTCCTGCCGGTGGCGACTCCCGCCCCGGTCGAGCGTCGTGCGTCCGACCGCCTCCCGTCCCCGCTCGCCCTGTTGCGCGCGGCCCCTCGACGAGGACCCCCTCCTTTCGCGTCCTGAGGTTTTGTCCACTTATTTCACCTTTGACGGGTTAAATCCCGGACGCGAAGGGCGATTTGTCATGCCTTATTCACCTGGAGAAGGCGCACGATCCACCCGCAACGGCGCTGCCGCCGCCCGGCACGCGCACCGCGACGCGGAGATCACCACCTGGGCGCTGGCCGCCGGCCTCGGCGACCAGCGCGCCGCCGAACTCTTCGTCCACGCCACCTATGACGACGTACGGCGGTTCGTCGCCCATCTGACCACCGATGTCCCGGGTTCGGAGGATCTGGCCCAGGAAACCTTTCTGCGCGCACTGACCAGCCTCAGCGGATTCGCCGGACGGTCCTGCGCACGCACCTGGCTGCTGGCGATCGCCCGCCGGGTCGTCGTGGACCGGCTGCGCCGGGCCTCCGCACGGCCCAGGATCGCGGACAGCGCCGACTGGCTGACCGCCGCGGAGCGCGCGCAGCCCCGCCACCTCCCCGGCTTCGAGGAATCGGTGGCCTTCATGGACGCGCTCGACTCGCTGGAACCCGGACGGCGCCAGGCGTTCGCCCTGACCCGGCTCCTCGGCCTGTCCTACGCGGAGGCCGCGGAGGCCCTCGACTGCCCCGTGGGAACCATCCGCTCCCGGGTGGCACGTGCCCGTCGGGACCTGGCCGCCAGCTGGTTGGAGCAACCGAGCGGGGCCCCCGCCCTCGTGGCGGCCTGACCGCCGTCCCGGTGCGGGCGGCACTCACCGCCCGCACCGGGACCGGCCCGTTCCCGCGGCCCGTTCCCGCGGTCCGGGCGTGTGACCTGCGCAGCAACCGCGTCCCAGGCATGGGTTCCGGGCGCCGGGTCTGTCATGATGACGCGGAAAGGCGACGGCGGAACGAGGAAACCGGTGTGAATCCGGTGCGGTCCCGCCACTGTGATCGGCGAGCGAACCCCGAACGGCCCACTGCCCCTGTGCGGGTGGGAAGGGCGGGGCGAGCGGTGACCCGAGAGCCAGGAGACTCACGCGGTCGCCTCCTCGACAGAACTGGGGCGGATCTCCCCAGAGGGGAGCGTGAGTCGGGATGCCCGAAGGGCCGCTGGCCGACGATCCGGTGCCGTGCCGGGTCGTGGTGTGCCGGGACTGCTGCTGCGGCAGCGCGAAGGTGATCGGAGTCGATCACTCCGCGCAGGTGGCGCGGCTGCGCGAGGCGACCTCGGTGACGGTCGCCGCCTGCCTGGACGTCTGCGATCAGGCCAATGTGATCGTCGTCCGCCCGTCGGCCGCCGGACGCGCCGCCGGGGCACGTCCCGTCTGGCTCGGCCTCGTCAACGACTCCGACGCCACCGAGGACATCGTCTCCTGGGTCCGCGCCGGCGGCCCGGGGGTCGCCGCACCACCGGACGTCCTCGACCTCTACGTCTTCACCCCGCCGCGGCGGGTCCGTACCGCGCAGTCCGACGCGACGCACTGAACCAACGAACCGATCGCGGGCGGCGCCGTGCCGTCCGCGGTGAGAGGACCGACCACACCATGGCCAGACGCTCCGTCGCCCTGCTTGCCGCAGCCGCCTTCCTGATAGCGGGTTGCGGTGGCGGTGGCACCGACGAGAAGACCGACGGCGCGGCCTCCGCGCCCGAGGGCTTCCCGGTCACCGTCACCAACTGCGGCGTGAAGACGACGTACCAGCGTCCCCCGCAGCGGGCGGTCTCCCTGAACCAGCACGCCACCGAAGTGCTGTTGGCGCTCGGACTGGAGAAGTCCATGGTGGGCACCGCCTACTTGGACGACAAGATCCTGCCCGAGTACGCGGACGCCTACCAGGGCATCAAGGTCCTCGCGGACGAGTACCCGTCCTTCGAGGCGTTGCTCGCCGCCGAACCCGACTTCGCCTACGCGGGGTTCGCGAGCACCTTCGACGAGCAGGAGGGCCGCAGCCGCGCCGCGCTGACCAAGGCGGGCGTCAACTCCTACCTCAATGTGGAGGAGTGCCCCAAGGGGCCGGTGACGATGGACCTGATCGAGACGGAACTCCGCTCGATCGGAAAGATCTTCGGGGTGAAGGACCGCGCCGAACGCGAGGTCAAGAAGGTCCGCACGACGCTGAGCGGTGTCGAGGGCAAGCTCAAGGGCGTCGACCCGGTCGAGGTGTTCGTCTACGACAGCGGCGACAAGACGGCGTTCACCGCGGGCGGTGCCGGCATCGGCAACGAGATGATCAAGGAGGCGGGCGGCCGGAACCAGTTCGACGACCTGGACAAGCAGTTCGGCGACGTCTCGTTCGAGCAGGTCGCCGAACGGGCACCGGAGGCCATCGTCATCTACGACTACGGGGACAAGACCGTCGCCGACAAGAAGAAGTTCCTCCTCGCGCACCCCGCGTTGAAGGACGTCCCGGCGATCAAGAACAAGCGGTTCGCGGTGCTGCCGCTGTCCTCGACGGTGCTCGGCGTCCGGGTGCCCACCGGGGTGTCGGACCTCGCGCGTCAGCTGCACCCGGACCGCTTCCAGTGACCGGCGCGCCCCGGACGGCCGGGGCCGGTGCGCTGCACACCACCCGACGGGACCCGGCCCCGTCGCCCGACTCGTCGGAGCTTCGGACGGGTCGGGCCAAGCCGCCGTACGTGCTGGTCCTCGTCCTGCTGGCCGCCCTGGTGGCGGTGGCGGGGACGGCGGGCATCGCCGTCGGCTCGGTCAACGTCCCCGCGGGTCAGGTCTGGAGCATCCTGCTGCACCGGGTGCACCCCGGACTCGCCGAGACGACCTGGACCCCGGTGCGGGAGACGATCGTCATGGACGTGCGGCTGCCGCGCGTCCTGCTGTGCGCGGTGGTCGGTGCCGGACTCGCCGTCGCCGGAACCGCGCTCCAGGCCCTGGTCCGCAATCCGCTGGCCGATCCGATGCTGCTCGGGGTCTCCTCGGGCGCCTCGGTCGGTGCGGTGAGCGTCCTGGTGTTCAACCTGACGGCGTTCGGCCTGGTGACCCTGCCGCTGGCGGCGTTCTGCGGGGCGCTCGCCGCGCTGATCGCGGTGTACTTCCTCGCCCGGTCGGGCGGGCGGATGACCACCATCCGCCTGGTGCTCGCGGGCGTCGCCACCGCCGAGGTGCTGTCGGCGCTCGCCAGCTTCCTCATCGTCACCTCCAACGACCCGCACAAGACGCAGTCGGCGCTGCGCTGGATGCTCGGCGGGCTCGCCGGGACCACGTGGTCGATGCTGTGGATACCGGCCGTGGTCGTGCTCGCCGGCACGGTGGTGCTGCTCGGGGTGAGCCGCCCGTTGAACCTGCTGCTGGCCGGCGAGGAGGCGGCGACCGCGCTCGGGCTCGACGTGCACCGCTTCCGAGCGGCCATGTTCACCGTCGTCGCGCTGATGATCGGCACCATCGTCGCGGTCAGCGGTCAGATCGGCTTCGTCGGCCTCATCATGCCGCACATCGTGCGGCTGCTGGTGGGCGCCGACCACCGCCGGGCCCTGCCCGCCGCCGCGCTGCTGGGGGCGGCGTTCCTCATCGCCGCGGACCTCGCGGCACGGACCCTGATGAGCCCCGAGGAGGTCCCGGTCGGCATTCTCACCGCACTGGTCGGCGGCCCCTTCTTCCTGTGGCTGATGCGACGGAGGACGTCATGACGGCGCCGATCGAGAAGGAGGGTGCGCGGCTGCCCGGCACGGCCGCGCCCGGCGCACTGGACATCGAGGACGTGACGGTCGCCGTGGGCGGCCGGGCGCTGGTCACCGGAGTGTCCCTCCAGGTGGCCCCGGGTGAGGTGGTCGGACTCGCGGGACCCAACGGCGCGGGGAAGTCCACCCTGCTGCGCACGGTGTACCGCACGCTGCGGCCCACCTCGGGGCGGGTGCTGCTGGACGGCGAGGACGTGTGGCGACTGCCCGGCAAGCGACTGGCGAGGCAGCTGGCCGCCGTGCTCCAGGAGAGCGCGGGGGACTTCGAACTCACCGTGTACGACGTGGTGGCGATGGGGCGCACCCCGCACAAACGGGCCTTCGCCGGCGATGACGCCGACGACCGGGCGGTCATCGCCTCGGCACTGGCCCGCCTCGACGTGGACGCGCTCGCGCAGGCCCCCTTCAACCGGCTGTCCGGCGGGGAGAAGCAGCGCGTCCTGATCGCCCGCGCCCTCGCCCAGCAGGCCGGCACGATGGTGCTGGACGAGCCGACCAACCACCTGGACCTGCGCCACCAGCTGGACGTGCTGCGGCTGGTGCGGCAACTCGGCGTCACCACGGTCGTCGCCCTGCACGACCTGAACCTCGCCGCCGCCTTCTGCGACCGGCTCTGCGTGCTCGCGGCCGGTCGGGTCGTCGCGCTGGGCCCGCCGGCGGAGGTCCTCACCCGGGAGTTGCTGTCCGAGGTGTACCGGGTGGAGGCCGAGGTCGACCGGCATCCGGTCACCGGGGTCCCGCACATCACCCTGGTGACCGGGGACGAGGGTCCGACGCGGGCGTTCCGCCCGTGACGGGCTCCCCGCCTCCGGTCGGGCACCGCCGGGCGGACGAGCGCCCGAACGCCGTGGACCCCGGCGACCCCGGCGAGGCGACGGCCCCGCCGGCCGAGGTCGCCGCGGCCCTGCGCGACGTGGCGGAACTCGGCGGCTTCTTCTCGGTGCGGGTGGGCGGACCCGACGCCGGCTGGCACTCCCTCGGGGAGGCGTACGCGCGCGGCGTGCCCGATCTGATCGCGGCGACCACGGCCCGCCACCGCAGCGAGGAGCCGCGGGTCGCCGCGTCGATCACCCAGCTCAGCCAGGCCGCCCGGCTGTGGTCACCGCTCCTCGCGTGCACGGTCCTGCACGGCGTCGTGCCCGACCTGTCCCGTCTGCAACGCGCCGACGAAGGGCCTGCGCTGCGGCTGCCGCGGGCCACCGGGCGGTACGCGGCCCGGGTCCCCCGGCTCGTGGACGAGCTGTACGACACGGTGGTGACCCGGCGGCTGGACGCATTGCGCGCCGGGCTCCCCGTCAAGGTGTCCCCCCGGCTCCTGGACGGGAACACCGCCTCCGCGCTGGTCGAGGCGGGGCGGGCCGTCCTGGCCGCCCGGCCGGGGGCGCGCGGGCGGCTGGAGCCCCTGGTGGACCGGCTGCTGAGCACGGGCCGCCTCGCCGGTACGGGCTCGGTCACCGGCCCGGACCTGACGTTCCGGCGGCGCAGTTGTTGTCTGTACTACCGGGCCCCGGCAGGGGCGAAGTGCGGGGACTGCGGTCTGGCGGAGCGGCAGCCCTGACCTCCCGGGTCGGCCGCCCGTCGACCTGGCCGCTCCCGGTCACCGCCCGGCCCACCGGGTCACTGCCCGGCGCGGCCCGCGTACTCCACGGACGGCTCGGTGGTTGCGGGCCCGGACATGTGCAGCGCCTCGACGAGGTCCCGGTAGAGCCGGTCGCCGTGCAGGAGTTCGAGGTGGGTGCCGACCGCGCGGACCCCGCCCTCCTCCATCACGACGATCCGGTCGGCGCCGACGACCGTGGACAGCCGGTGGGCTATGGACAGCACGGCCGCGCGGTCCGCGTGGGCGCGGACGTGTTCGGTGATGGCGGCCTCCGTCAGGGCGTCGATCTGGGCGGTGGCCTCGTCCAGGAGCAGGACGTCCGGGGCGTGCAGCAGGGCCCGGGCGAGGGCGACGCGTTGGCGCTGGCCACCGGAGAGCGAGGTCGGACTCAGCTCGGTGTCGAGTCCGTCGGGCAGCGTGCGGACGTGGTCACCGAGCCGCACCTCGTCCAGGGCGCGGTACAACTCGTCCTCGGTGGCGTCCGGGTGGGCGAGCAGCATGTTGTCGCGCACCGAACCGGGGACGAGCGGGGTGTCCTGCTCCACGTAGGCGAAGCGTCGGCGGATGTCGGCCACCAACAGGTCGGCGTAGTCGGTGCCGTCGAGCCGGATTCGGCCGTGCTCGGGGTGGACGAAGCGCAGCAGCAACGAGAACAGCGTCGTCTTGCCGGCGCCGGAGGGGCCGACGATCGCGGTGTGGCCGCGGGCCGGGATGTCGAGGTCCACCTCGCGCACGGCGGGTTGCCCGCCGGGCGCGTAGCGGGCGGTGATCCCGCGGAGTTCGATCAGCGGGCGCTCGCCGTCCCCCTCCGGCCGCACGGGGACCGCAGCGCCGGCCGTGGCGCCCGGGCCGCGCGTGTCGGGCACCTGCTCCGCCTGGCCTTCAAGGGGGACGTCCTCGACCTCGCGGATGCGCGCGGCGGCGGCGATGCCCGACTGGAGCGCGGTCACGTGGCCGGAGAGTTCGGTGACCGGTCCCATGAGTCCGAAGGTGTAGAGGAGGAAGGCGATCAGGCTGGAGACCTCCAGGCTCCCGTGGGAGACCCGCCAGGCGCCGAAGCCGAGGATGCCGATCAGCGCGAGTTGGATGCCTCCGTAGGCGACGGACCAGGCGACCGCCTCGCGCCGCACGGAGTTGACGCCGTGCGCGGTGGCCGTCCGGGCGTGGCCGACGATGCGTTCGGCGACGCGGTCCTCGGCGCGGGCCGCCTTGACGGTCCGCAGGGCGCGCAGCGCGCCTTCGAGCGCCCCGCCCATGCTGCCGAGGGCTGCCTGTGCCTTCTCCTGTTCGGTGGCGATCTTCGGCATCAGCAGCAGGAAGACGGCGGCGATCAGGACGACGGCACCGACCGTGACCGAGAGCAGCACCAGGTCGAGCACGCCCATCAGCACGAGGGTGCCGACCATGAGCACCCCGCCGTTGATCAGGCCGACGATGCTGGAGGAGGCGGCCTCGCGCAGCAGCACGGTGTCGGAGGTGACGCGGGTGGTGAGTTCCCCGGTGGGGCGCGCGCTGAGCGGGAGCAGGGCGGCACGGAAGTAGCGGCGCACGACGGACTCGCGGGCGTCCAGCACGATCCGTTCGGCGACGGTGCCGAGCAGGATCGTCTGCCACAGCCCCACGACCGCGCCCAGGACGAGGAGGCCGAGCAGCACGGTGATCGGCCAGGCGAGTCGGATGTCGCCGCCCAGCGAGTCGAGCACCAGTTTGGTGGTCATCGGGGTGGCGAGTTCCATCGCCGAGCCCAGGAGCGCGAGGAGCAGCCCGAGGGCGAGGCGCCGGCGGTGCGGGCGGGCGAAGCTCCCCAGAATCCGTAGCCGGGCGAAGCCGCCGCCCTTCGGGACTGCCGGGTCGGGCGACGGTCCTTCCGTGGTCGGGGAGGTGGTCGAGGCGGCCACCGGTTCATTAAATCGGTCATCCATGCCCCAGATAAGAGCATGGAGTATCGATATCCGGCAACTGATTACCCACACCGATACACTGGGCCCGTGCTGAAACAGATGCCTCCGGAGGAGTCCCGCACCCGGTCACGAACCCGCCGTGCGATCCTCGACGCCGCCGTCACGGTCCTCAGCGAGGACCACTCCGCACCGTTGAGCCAGGTGGCCGACGCCGCCCAAGTGGCCCGCAGCACGCTCCAGCGCTACTTCGCGGACCGCGCCGCCCTGCTCGCCGCGCTCTCCGCGTACGCGTCCGAGCGGATCGACGAGGCCGCCCGGCAGGCACGGACCGACGAGGGGCCTCCCCTGGACGCCCTGCGCCGCTTCGTCCACGAACTGTTCGACCTCGGGGACATCGTGATGCTGGTGAGCCCGGGCTGGGAGGACGAACAGGACGGGGACCCGGAGTCGGCGACGGACGTGGCCCTGTGCGCACTCCTGGCGCGCGGCCGGGCGGAGGAGGCCCTGGACGACCGGCTCACCGACGCCTGGATCGAGCAGCTGCTGTGGGCGACCCTGTACACGGCCTGGACCTACGTCCGCGACCACGGCGCCACCAAGCACGACTCCCTGACCGCCTGCCTGACCACGCTCACCAAGGCGGTCCGCGCCGAGTAGCCCCGGCGGAAGGGGGGCCCACACCCGATCGCTCCCGTCGAACGCGACACCCGCGCGGAGTCCAACGCCCCGTGCGGCTCGGGCGTCGAGATTCTCCCAAAGAAATTCTGCAAAAATACTTTGGGAAACTGTCGGGAGCGTCCTATGGTCGATGAGTGACCAGTCAAGAGCACCACCGCGTCCTGGACCCCGATACGGACGCCGCCGCCCTCAAGGCCCTGACCCACCCCTTGCGGACGCGTCTGCTCGGCCTGCTGCGCCAGTACGGGCCCGCCACCGCGAGCGAGTTGGCCGTCCGCACCGGGGAGTCCTCCGCGTCCACCAGCTATCACCTCCGGGTCCTGGCGAGGTACGCCTTCGTCACCGAGGCCGAGCACCGGGACGGGCGGGAACGCCGGTGGCGCGCGGTCCATGCGGTCACCTCCTGGAGCAACTCCGCCATGGGTGCCTCCCCCGGGGGCCGCGCCGCCGTCAGCGCGCTGCGCCGGCGCCAGCTGGAGCACCTCGCCAGCTCGCTGACCCGGCACGAGGAGGACATGGAGGCGGGCCGGCTCGGGGAGGAGTGGCGCGAACCCTCCGGGATCACCGACCTGCTCCCCCGGCTGACCCCCGAGTCCGTGACCGAACTGTGGCGGGCCTTCGAGGAACGGGTCGTCGAACTGACCGCCCGGGACGCCGAGGACCCGCGCGCCCGACAGGTCGTCCTCATCACCGCCGGCCTCCCGCTCGCCCCCGAGCCGCCCGCCCCACCCACGACCGGGGCGACGGGGGTGGCGGAAGGCGCCACGGAACCGGACAGCGAGGAGCACCGGTGAGCGCCCCCGGCGGCATAGCCGTCGGTCCGCGGATCGACCCCCGGTCGGCCCGCCGTCGCTACGTCACGACCTGCGCGCTCTTCTGGCTGCCCATGGGGCTGACGATCGCACCGCTCGTCCTCCTCTTCACCGAACGCGGCATGGCCCTCACCGCCGTCGCGGGCTTCTTCCTCGCGCACTCCCTCACCGCCGCCGTGCTCGAACTGCCCACCGGAGGGCTCTCGGACGTCATCGGCCGCCGGGCCGTCCTCGCCGCCGCCGGACTGCTCAACGCGGTGGCCTTCACCCTCCAGGCCCTGTCCACCACGGCCTGGGCACTCGCCCTGGGCATGACGCTGATGGGTGCGGGCCGCGCCCTGTCCAGCGGCCCCGCCGAAGCCTGGTACGTCGACGCCGTCCACGCGTCCCGGGGTCCCGACGCCGAACTGCGCACCGGTCTGGCGCGCGGTGGTGCGGCGACCTCCGCGGCCCTCGCCCTCGGCACCCTGGTCGGGGGCGCGCTGCCCTGGCTGCTGGACCTCGGCCCGGGCGACCGCATCGCCTCGGCCACCTCGGACCTGGTGCTGCCGCTGTCCGCGCCCCTGCTGCTGGGCACCGTCGTCGTCCTGGGCTTCACCGGATACGTGCTGACCGCGCTGCGGGAACCCCCGCGCGCCCCGGTGACCCTGCCCGGCGTGTTGCGGGGCGTGCCCACGACCGTGGCCGAAGGACTGCGGCTCGGCGGGCGCAGCGCCCTGGTCCGACGGGTGCTGTGGAACACGGCGGCGATCGGTGGCGCGCTCGCCACCACGGAACTGCTCACCCCGGGGCGGGTGGCGGCGCTGACGGGCGCTCCGGAGTCCGGCACGCTGGTGTTCGGCGCGCTCTCCTGCGCCGGCTTCGCGTGCTCGGCCCTCGGCAGCCAGCTGGCCCCGCCGGTCGCCCGACGCGCCGGCAGCGGGCAGCGGGCGGTCCTGGTGTCCCTGGCCACCGCAGCGGTCGGGTTGTTGTTGCTCGGCGTGACCGCCGCCGCCTCCGGTCCGCCCGCCTGGGCACTGGGCGCCCTCGGCTACGGGCTGTTGTACCTGGGGCTGGGGGCGGCGGGCCCCAACCAGAACGAACTGCTGCACCGCGCGGTGGCCTCGTCCGGCCGGGCCACCGCCCTGTCCGTACAGTCCCTGGCCCTCCAGCTGACCGGCGCGGTCACCGGCCTGCTCGTCGCTTCGCTCGGGGTGGGCCCGTTGCCCTGGCTGCTCGCCACGGCCCTGCTGCTCGCGGCGGCCCTGCTGTGGTGTCGGGCACCGGAGCGGGACTCCGCACCGGGCTCCTCCGCACCGGTGCCGGAGACCACCGCGACGGCAAGTTAGGGTTGCCTCACCAAACCTGACGCGGGGTCATATGGCCTCGGGGGCACTGATGCGTGGAGGACGAACGGATGCGGCAGGACCGGACGGCGACCGGAGCGGAGCACACGGCGGGGCACACCCAGGGGGTCGTGGGCCGGGCCCGCACCCGTGACGGCCGCACCCTCTACCACCAGCGCCGGACCGCGAGGCCGCCGGGCGCCGCGGCGACGGTGGTGTTCGAGGGCGGACTGGCGGCGAGCCGCTCGTACTGGGCGCTCGTCCAGGAGGAGCTCGCGGACGACGCCGACACCGTGGTGTACGACCGCAGCGGCCTCGGCCGCAGCCCGCGCGGCCGGGCGCCGCGCACCCTCGCACGGCTGGCCCGGGACCTGGGCGACCTGCTGGACCACCTGGGGCCGGGTCCCTTCGTCCTGGCGGGGCACAGCTGGGGCGGTCCGGTGGTCCGGGTGGCCGCCGCGGCGGCCACCGGGCGGATCGCGGGGGTCGTCCTGATCGACGCCACGGACGAGGCGTGCGAACCGCTGTTCGACCCGACGTCACGCGCGCTGGAGCGTACGGCCCAGCGCAAGAGCGCGGAGCTCGCCCGTACGGGTCAGCTCGGCCCCGCCTTCCGTCCGCTCACCGACGCGCTCCCGCCCGACGCCGGGGCGGACATGCGCCGGGAGGGCTTCACCCCGCGGGCCATGCGCACCCGTGGCGCCGAACTCGCGGCGGTGACGGACGGTCTGCGGTCCCTGCTGGAGCGGCCCCCGCAGCTGGGGAACGTGCCGGTGACGGTGATCTCGGCCGCGCTGGAGACCCCCGGGATGACGCCCGAGTTGCGGGCGGCCCTCGACACGGCCCATGCGCACCGCGCCGCGGAGTCCCGCCGGGGGCGTCACGTCTACGCCCTGCGCTCCGGCCACATGGTCCCCGTGGGCGAGCCCCGGATCATCGCTGAGGAGGTACGGCGTCTGCTCGGGTGACGGACGCCGGAGCCGGCCGGAGCGGCACCGGCGCCGCGACCCCGAGCGGGCGGGTTCGGCGCCTTTGACGGCGGGGCGGTGCTGCACGATCACCCCGTCGTCTTCGATACTGGAGAGGACCCATCTCATCGGGTAAGCCGCTCGTACGTCCGCCGGACCGTCTCCCGGGAGGAACCCCTTGCGCATGCTGATCAACGTGGCCGAGACCGTGGTGGCCGACGCCCTGCGGGGCATCGCCGCGGCCCACCCGGACCTGACCGTCGACGTGGCGAACCGGGTGATCGTGCGCCGTGACGCACCGGTCGCCGGCCAGGTCGGAATCGTCTCGGGCGGGGGCTCCGGGCACGAACCGCTGCACGGCGGTTTCGTGGGTCCGGGCATGCTGTCGGCGGCCTGCCCCGGCGAGGTGTTCACCTCGCCCGTGCCCGACCAGATGCTGCGGGCGGCCGCCGCCGTGGACAGCGGCGCCGGAGTGCTCTTCGTCGTCAAGAACTACACCGGCGACGTGCTCAACTTCGACATGGCCGCCGAGTTGGCCGAGGACGAGGGCATCCGGGTCGCCAAGGTCCTCGTCAACGACGACGTGGCGGTCATCGACAGCCTGTACACCGCCGGGCGTCGCGGGACGGGCGCCACCCTCTTCGTGGAGAAGATCGCGGGCGCGGCGGCCGAGGAGGGCCTGCCGCTCGAACGGGTCGAGGCCCTGGCCCGTCAGGTGAACGAGAACTCCCGCAGCTTCGGGGTGGCCCTCAGTTCGGTGACCACCCCGGCGAAGGGCAGTCCCACCTTCGACCTGCCGTCCGGGGAACTGGAACTGGGCATCGGCATCCACGGGGAGCCCGGGCGGGAGCGACGGCCGATGATGACCTCCCGGGAGATCGCGGACTTCGCGGTGCACACCGTCCTCGACGACCTCACCCCGAGGAACCCCGTCCTGGTGCTGGTCAACGGCATGGGCGCGACCCCCCTGTTGGAGCTCTACGGGTTCAGCGCCGAAGTGCAGCGCGTCCTCGGAGAGCGGCGGATCACCGTGGCCCGGACCCTGGTCGGCAACTACGTCACCTCGCTGGACATGGCGGGGGCCTCCGTCACCCTCTGCCAGGTGGACGGGGAGTTGCTGCGGTTGTGGGACGCCCCGGTGAGCACGCCCGCGCTGCGCTGGGGCAGGTGACCACGCCGCCCCCGTCACCCGCTCCCCCACCATCCCTCACCAGGAGTTCGCGTGTTGGACACCGAGTTCTTCCTCCGCTGGATGCGGGCCACCGCCACGGCCGTGGACCGTGAGGCGGACCGGCTCACCGCCCTCGACTCCCCGATCGGAGACGCCGACCACGGCAGCAACCTGCAACGGGGGTTCCTCGCGGTGCAGGACGCCCTGGCGACGGAGGCACCCGAAACCCCCGGCGCCGTGCTGGTCCTCGCCGGCAGTCGGCTCATCTCGACCGTGGGCGGAGCTTCGGGCCCGCTGTACGGAACGCTGCTGCGCCGCACCGGCAAGGCGTTGGGGGGCGCCCCCGAGGTGTCCGGCGCCGACTTCGCGCTCGCGCTGCGCACCGGGGTCGACGCGGTGGCGACGCTCGGCGGGGCGGCCCCCGGGGACAAGACGATGCTGGACGCGTTGGTGCCGGCGGTCGAAGCGCTGACGCAGGGCGGTACGTTCGCCGCGGCGCGGGCCGCCGCCGACACGGGGGCGCAGGCCACGATCCCGATGCTGGCGCGCAAGGGGCGGGCGAGCTACCTCGGCGAACGCAGCATCGGCCACCAGGACCCGGGCGCGACCTCGTCCGCGCTGCTGATCGCCGCGCTCGGCTTCGCCCAGGGAGGCGGCACGGGTGAGTGACACGGTGGGCGGTGGGAACGGCCCAGGCTCCTCGGCGGACGCCCGACGCGGTGAACCGGTGGTCGGGATCGTACTGGTGTCGCACAGCGCGGCGGTCGCCGAAGCCGTGGCGGCGTTGGCGGTGGGACTCGCGGGCGGCGGTGCGCCCGCCCCGGTGGCTGCGGCGGGCGGCACCGAGGACGGGGGTTTCGGGACCAGCGCGGAGCTGATCTCCGCGGCGGCGGCCCGGGTCGACCGGGGCGTCGGCGTGGCGGTGCTCACCGACCTCGGCAGCGCGGTCCTCACGGTGAAGGCGCTGCTCCTGGAGGGGGACGAACTCCCGGACGGCACCCGACTGGTGGACGCGCCGTTCCTGGAGGGTGCGGTGGGGGCGGTGGTCACCGCGTCCACCGGTGCGGACCTGGACGCGGTCGCGGCGGCGGCCACCGAGGCGTACGCCTACCGCAAGCAGTGAACGGACGCGGGGTCCCCCGTCACCCCCACGGGCCCGGGGCGGTGCGGGCGGCGCCCCGGCGGGCCACGAACGCCCGGGCCTGCCGTTCGCCCTCGATGACGGCGGCCCGGTGGCTCTCGATCGGCTGGACCCTGGTGCCGGTGAAGACGATGTAGGTCACGCCGGACGCGACACCACCGGTGCGGGGGTCGGGCGGAATGCCCAGGGCCTCGGCCGCCGCGTACGACGCCTCACCGATCACCCCGGCCGGGCCGCTGTCGCCGACGACCGCGTAGAGCACCTGCGCGCGGTGCACGACGGCGACGACGCTGCCGCCCTTGACCCCGTGCTCGGCGTAGCGCCAGCGGCTGCTGGGGGCGGGCACCACGACGAACGGCAGTTGCTCGGCGCTGAGGTACCGGCCGTCGGACTGGGTGAACGCCGTCATCGGTGAGAAGTAGGGGTCGGTCCGCTCGTTGCAGTGGGTGCCCCGGCGTCCGTCGCAGTCGATGTCCAGATCGGCCTTCCAGTGGACCACCCCGGTCTTCCCGCACACCGGGACCGTCTCCCGGGCCGCCGAGGCGTCGGTACGGTACGCGCCCCGTGACACCTGGACGCAGCCGCCCACCGCCGCGAGCAGTTCGGCGGCGGTGGGCGGGTCCGCGCGGGGGGCCCGTCCGCTTCCCCCTGCCCCCGGAGCGGGGGGAAGCGCGTCGGCGGACAACGATCCGGGGACCAGCAGGACGGCACCGAGGGCGGCGGTCGGAACCACCGTTCGCATGAGCACGAGGAACAGACCCTCCATAGACGAATCATGACGAACCACCACAGAACCGTTGCCGTTCGTCGAGCGGTGTCCACCGCGACACGGCCGGACGGACCGACCGGCCGAGGCGGGGGCGGCGTGTCGTGACCCGTACGGCCCTCTCCTCCGAGAGAGGAACAACCGTCAACCTCTTGATGTGGACTCACCATCCGTGCCATATAGGTCTGTACCAATGCCACCAACCGGAAGGCACCACGGTGCGTCCCATCCCCCCACTCCGTACCTCCGTCGCCCGCGCCCTCCCGCTGGCCGCCGCGGCGCTCCTCCTCACCGCCGGCTGCGGGCTGACCGGCGAGAAACAGGCGGTCGCCCCGCCCGCCGCGCCCATCGGGGTCACCGCGCAGGCCGGTAGCTCCAGCACCGTCCACCTGATGTGGAACCGACCCGGACCGGGAGCGAAGGTCACCGGGTACGAGATCTACCAGGGCGACAAGAAGGTGAAGGACCTGCCCGGCGAGCAGTACATGGTCGACATCTCCGGACTCAAGCCCTCGTCCTCGTACTCGTTCACCGTCCGCGCCCGGGACGACCGGGGAACCCTCAGCCCCGAGAGCCGTGCCGCCACCGCGACCACCCCCAAGGTCACGAAGGCCGACAAGAAGCCGCCGACCGTGCCCGGCGCGCTCGCCGGCCGCGCCCAGGGCAGCCGCAGCGCCCTGCTCACCTGGAAGAAGTCCACGGACGACCAGGGCGTGGTCTCCTACGACATCTACCAGTCGGGAACGAAGATCCACAGTGCGGGCCCACGGGACACCCGCACCGTCGTGACCGGCCTGCGGCCCGGCACCGCGTACGTCTTCACCGTCAAGGCCCGGGACGCGGCGGACAACTCGTCCCAGGAGTCCCGGACCGTGCGGCTCACCACCGCCGAGGGCGCGGACGACGGGCGGGACACGGCGCCCACCGACTTCCGGGCGGTGTCCGTGGCGAAGGCCGGGGCGTACCACCTCGAACTGTCCTGGGACCCGCCCGAGACCGACGCGGTCGTGATGCAGTACCGCATCCAGCTCAACCGCGAGCAGACCACCTCCCTGATCTGGGGCGGCGAGCCACCGACCGGACGCGCGAAGCACAGCTTCTACGTGGACCGGAAGAAGGGGGTGACGTACCGGGTGCGCATCCAGGCGATGCTGCCGGACGGAACGTACGGGGCGTACTCGCAGGAGCGGACCGTGGTGACGGGCGGCTGACGGGGCCGGCGTTCCGCCGGACGTGGGAGTGCGTCACCTGCCCGGTCCGTGCCCGCATGCGGACCGGAGGTTTTGGCCGTTGGCTCGCCTCAGGCAGCACGGACGACTCCCCACTTCGGCGGCGCACGGGACGTTCCGCCAACCGTGCGGCCGGAGGGCAGACACATGCGCACCACCCTGATAGCCGGCCGTGCCGGACTGACCGTGGCCGCCGCCGTGCTCCCGCTGGGGCTCGCGGCGCCCGCCTTCGCCGGAGGCACCGGAGTGTCCGGGATCAGCGTCGTGGCCAGCGGGTCGACGGTGCGGGTCAGCACCGCGGCCTGCGGCCAGGGCGGCACGGCCTCGCTGATGACGGGCACTCAGGCGGCCTTCGCGCAGGGTCGGCAGGTCACCCTCGGCTCGGGCGCCACCCGGTCCGCGAGTTGGACGGACGTCGGCTCCGGCACGTACACCGTGGCGGTGGTGTGCGCGGACGGCACCACCGCCGGCACCCAGTCGGTGACCGTCAACACGACCCCCACCGTGTCGGCGACCAGCGCGCCGGCGGGGGTCCGGGGCGGACTGGGCGGCAGCTCCACCGACTACCGGACCGTGACCCTGATGGGCGGTGGCGCCCTGGTCACCGTCGGTGCCGTCACCGCCGCGCTGTACCTGCGGCGCCGGGCCCGTCCGCACCGGCGCTGAACGCCGCAGGCGGCTGCCGTCCGCACCGGGCGAACGGCAGCCGCCTGCCGGCGGGCCCCACCCCGGTCACCGGGCGACCGCTTCGGAGAGGTCGTGCCCCCCGGCGCGGGCGGGCGTGCGTACGGAGCCGAACTCGGTGGTCCTGCGCAGGGCGAAGCCGAGCCTGCGGTACAGCAGGATCGCCCCGGTGTTCCCGGCCGACGCGTGCATGAACGACGTCTCGCCGCGCTCCCCGATCCCCGCCGCCACCGCCCGCACGAGTCGCGTGGCGAGGCCCTGGCCCCGGTACGCGGGATCGGTGCACACCGCGCTGATCTCGGCCCAGCCGGGCGGGCGCAGCCGCTCCCCCGCCATCGCGATCAGCGTCCCGCCCCGACGGATGCCGAGGTACGTGCCGAGTTCGACGGTGCGCGGCAGGAAGGGACCCGGCCGGGTGCGGGCGACCAGTTCCAGCATCTCGGGCACGTCGGCGGGACCGAGCCGGACCGTCTCGGGGTCGTGGGCGGGTACCAGCCCGTCGTCCACCAGTTGCACGCCCGTGTGCTGGGAGGTGGCCGTCCACCCCTCGGGCGGCGACACCCGTACACCCGGCAGGTGGACCTCCGTGTCCGGGCCGACCAGGGCCGCGAGGTCCAGCCAGTCCTGTGGGCCGGGGTCGTCGGGGAGCCCCAGCCAGGGGGAGACGTCCAGCGGGTAGCGGACCACTCGGCCGTGCCGCTCGGCGAGGTGCGCGTGCGTTCCGTTGAGCGCGGCGTGCGCCGGGTTGTCGAGGACGTGCGGGACCCCCGTGAGGGCGGTCTCCGGGCTGCGGGCGGGCACGGGCTCTCCGGTCCCGGCCCCGCGGTCACCGGTGGGCGCGTACGCCTGCGCTTGCGCCTGCGACATGGGGGTTCCTCTCGCTGCGGTCGTGCGCGCGGATGACCGCCACCCGCGCCACCGGAGCCAAGGAGGAACGCCCCACCGGTATTCCCGAAGCGGTGGAGCGTTCATGTGTCCGCAATGCGGCGGCGGCCGGTCAGGGCTCCGGCGGGCCGCTCGCCGCCGCCCCCGCCAGCCAGGCGGCGGCGGCCTGGTCGGCGAGGGTCACGGCGACGATCCGGGCGCGCAGTGCGGCCGTCGTCCCGGGCACCGGGTCCAGCAGGAACCGTCCGACGTAACGTCCCCCGGCAGCGGCCCGCAGTTCGATCTCCCCCGCGGGCCAGCCGTACCGGTCCACGTCATGGGGACGGCCGTCGACGGTGACGGTGCCGTCCTGTTCGAGCCGGGGCGGGTGGCCGAGCAGGGAGCCGTACTCGAACCGGCACCCGCGCAGCCCCAGTACGGCGACGAGTTGGCGGCGCGCCGCCTCGGTGACCGCGTCCGGCGAGCGCCGCCCGGTGGTCGCGGTGCCGTGCAGGGCCGTGAGCTGGGCCCCGTCGGTGACCGTGACGGCCTTCAGCCGCCGCGCCCGGGTGGCGATCCACGCCACGCTCAGCCCGATCACGAGGAGCAGCAGGGCGGCGAGGAGGTCACCGGTGTCGACGATGCGCAGCGTCCCGTAGGGGCGGGTCAGGAAGAGGTCGAACCACACGGTGGCGGAGAGGGCAGCCAGGACCGCTGCGAGCCGGTTGCCGAGCGCCGCCACCGCGACGACGGCCACGGCGACGGCGAGGGCCAGCACCGCGCTGGTGGTGCGGGTCCGCAGCGGGGTGAGCGCCGTGACGGTGAGCAGGGGGAGCGTCAGAGCGGCGAGCAGGGCCAGCCGGTCGCGCGCGACGGGTGTCCGGGTACGCATCGCTGCCTCCCTCGTGCGGTCGGGGTCGTGGCGGGGCGCGGGGCCGTCGCCGTCATGGCCCGGCGGAGGGACGGGGGCTCGTCCGCACGGACCCGGACCGGGCGGGGCCGGCACGTCCCGCTACGTCCAGCGTCCGACTCCGCGGGCGGACCGGCGACCGCCCCCGCCGTCCTTGACGGCTCCCTGACGGCACCGGGCCACCGGACGACCGGGCCCGCCGATCGGGGACGGTCAGTGGACGTGGACCCCGCTCAGCTGCGGTTTGCCGCGCGGCACGAGGGCCAGGGAGACCACCGCACCCACCGCGGCCACCACCGCGCCGAGCGTGAAGGCGTCGGCGAAGCCGCCGGGGGTCCCCCGGTCGATGCCGGCGGCGGCGACGGTGGAGACCACCGCGACCCCCACCGAGCCGCCGACCTCGTGGAAGGTGTTGACGACTCCGGAAGCGAGACCCGACTCCTGCGGCTCCACCAGGGCCAGGGCGGTCGCCGTGGCCGTGACGAACACCGCGCCGATCCCCAGCGAGGCGAAGGCGAGCCCGGGCAGCACCACCGTGTAGACCGGCGTCCCGGCGTCGAGGGCCGTCAGGGGCAGGCAGCCCACGGCCGCGACCGCCAGGCCCCCGACCGCGGTCGGCCGCGCGCCGATCCGGCCGACCCACCGGGACCCCAGATGCGCGCCCGCCGCGGTGCCCACGGCGACCGGCAGGAACAACAGGCCCGTGCGGAACGCACCGTGTCCGCGCACGTGTTGGAGGTACACGCTGCCGAGGAAGAAGAACGACAGCAGCAGCGCGGTGGCGACCAGCATGAGGAACGCGCCCGCCAGCACCGGACGCCGGGTGAACATCCGCAGGTCCATCAGCGGGGCCCGGCTGGTGCGTTCGACGAGCCAGAAGAGCCCGTACAGGGCGAGGGAGCCGAACAGGCACAGCAGGGTGACGGCATCGGCCCACCCCTGGTCGCCGGCCCGGACCAGACCGTAGATCAGGGCGCCGGTGCCGGCGGTGACGAGGAGCGCTCCCGGTACGTCCAGGCGGGCGGGACGAGCGGGGCGGGCGGCGACCAGGGCGGGCAGGACCGCGAGGACCGCGATGCCGACGGGCACGTTGAGGTAGAACGCCCAGCGCCAGCCCGGGCCGTCGGTCAGCGCCCCGCCGATGAGCACGCCGGCCGCGGAGCCGGAGCCTCCGACGGCCGCCCACACCCCGAGGGCCCTGGTGCGCTCGGCGCCGTGGAACATCGTGGTGACGAGGGAGAGCGCGGCCGGGGACAGGAGCGCCGCGCCCACCCCCTGGGCCATGCGTCCGCCGAGCAACTGCGGTGCGTTCTGGGCGAGTCCGGTCAGCAGTGAGGCGGTGGTGAAGACGAGTATCCCGACGGTCATCATCCGGCGGGCCCCGAAGGCGTCGGCGAGGCGCCCGCCGAGCAGCATCAGCCCGCCGAAGCAGAGCGTGTAGGCGGTGACCGCCCAGGTCAGGGCGGACCGGGTGAGGTCGAGGTCGACGGCGAGGTCGGGGAGGGCGACGTTCACGACGGTGACGTCGAGGATCAGGACGAACTGGGCGAGACAGATGACCGCGAGCGCCGTCCACCGGCGCGGCTCGGGCTCGTGGTGGGCACTGCCGTGCGGGTCCGGGTGGGCGCCGTGCGGGTGTGCCGGTTCAAGGTCGGGGTCGGGATCGAGATCGGGGCCGGGGTCCGGATCGGGATCGGCGGGCGGCCGGGAACGGGGCATGGCGGTTCCTCCGTGCGCAGGGGTGCGCCTCGACGGGCGCGGGCAGGGTGCGTCGACCGGGGGCGTGACGGGGTCCCGGGACGCCGGGTGATCGGGCCGGTCGGCCCGGGTCGGCGGCTCGACCGAACTAACTGAACTGTACCGTACAGATCAGTTCACATGAACTCAACCGTTCAGTTGCTGATAGGCTGCCCCCATGAGCGGCGACCTCCCCCACCCCGCCCCCAGCGGCCCCCGGGCCGAGCGCAAGCGGCGGGACATCATCGCGGCGGCGCGCACCCTGTTCCTCCGGGACGGCTTCGGCGTCGGCATGGACGCGATCGCCGCTGCCGCCGGGGTCTCCAAGGTGACGGTGTACAACCACTTCCGCAGCAAGGAAGCCCTGTTCACGGCGGTCGTGGCCGGGGCCCTCGACGAACCGCTGACCGCGACGGACGCCACGGCTCCGCTCGCCGGGCTCACCGAAGCGGCGGATCTGCACGGAGCGCTCACCGAGGTGGCCAGGTCCTGGGTGCAGTCGGTCAGGGACAACGAGGACGTGATCGCCCTGCGCGCCCTCGTCGCCGCGGAGCAGCACCGCTTCCCCGAACTCGGCGACGCCTGGCGCCGCCACGGCCCGACCGGCCATCACCCCGAGGTGGCCGAAGCGCTGCGCACCCTGCACGCACGGGGCCGTCTCGCCGTCGGGGACGTGGAGGTGGCCGTCCTCCAGCTCTACGCGCTCTTCGTCTTCCCACACCTCGTCGTCGGCCAGTACGGCACGACGCTGGACGACGAGGCCACGGAGAAGCTGCTCGACGCCGGGGTGGGCATGTTCCTGGCGTACTACGCGACCGGGCCGGCCACCGACGCCTGACTCCCCGACCCGGCGGGCCGGACAACAGCAGAAGCGCCCGGGGGGCGATTCACCCCGGGCGCCCGCTGGTCAGTGACCGCTGAGCGAAGGCGCTCAGCAGGAGAGGTTGCCTCCGGTGGGGACCCCGAGGAGCGCGGCGAAGCGCTGGTAGTTGTTGATCCGGCTCTGGACCTGCGCGGGGTTGCCGCCGTTGCACTCCAGCGCACCGTTGATGCTGCGGATGGTCTGGCCGAACCCGGCGCCGGTCACCATCGCGTGATGGCCCGTCATGGTGCCGGGGCCGGACTGGGTGTTCCAGTACCACAGGGCGGTCTTCCAGGCGACCGCCGGATCGGTCTGCACCAGCGAGGGGTTGCGGAGCAGGTCGATGCCGAGCGCGTCACCCGCGGCCTTGTAGTTGAAGTTCCAGCTGAGCTGGATGGGACCGCGGCCGTAGTAGGCGGCCCGGCCCGCGGGGCAGCCGTAGGGCTGCGTCGCGTCGCAGTAGTGCGGGTAGTTGGCGGTGTTCTGCTCCACCACGTGCACGAGACCGCCGGTCTCGTGGCCGATGTTGGCGAGGAAGGCGGCGGCCTCCTGCTTCTTGACCGTCTCGCCGCCGGTCATCGCGAACTCCGGGTAGGCGCTCAGCGCCTCCTTCAAACCGGCGTACGTGTAGAAGGAGTTGCGGCCCGGGAACATCTGGTGGAACTGCGACTCGGTGACGACGAAGGTGCCGGCGGGGGTCTCGGGACCGGACGGACCGGTCTCGCACGCGTACGGGTCCCAGAACCAGGTGGAGACGGTGGGGTCGTAGCCGGGGTTGGCGTGCTCGGCGATGTACGCCTTGCCGTCGCGGTAGCGGACGACGTCGCCCACCGCGTAGGAGGTGCCGGGGGTCCAGGCCTGGTAGCTCGAACAGGGCGCGGCCACGGCCTGGGTGGCGGGCAGGGCGACCGTGATGCCGGTGGCGATGGCCAGGGAGGCGAGCGCGGCGGTGAGGCGTCGCTGGGACATGCGTCTACTCCTCGTGCGTACGGCCTCGCCGGGGGTCTTCGGGACGGAGCACGTCCCGTGCACGTGCCGGTAGGGGCGGCTGGTGCACGACGGGCGGACCGCGGTGGGGGGCGGGATGCCACTCAATCGCCTTGGTCTGTACCAGTCAAGGGTTTAGACCATTCTGCCCGCGCTAACCGGCCGCGCCGTCCGCCCGGAAACCCTTCCCCGATCTTTCCCCGCGAACAATCAGTGCACGGCAACGGCCCCTTGGCCCCTGCTCGCCCCTTGACCTCCCCAACCATCCACCGTAGACGTCGATATGAGGGTGCATCAGTACGGTACGCAGGGGGCGGCAGTGCAACGGGCGCACAGCACACGCTTGCCCGGGCCCGCTTCGTCGGGGACCCGATCAGGTCAGGACCGGCCGCCACCGGTCCGACCCCGTTCAGAGCGAGAACGACTCGTGGTGCACCCGGGAGCCCGGCACCCCGGCCTCCGCGAGGGCGGACAGCGCGGCCCGGGTCAGCCGGGGCGGGCCGCACACGTAGACGTCCCGCCGGGCCAGGTCGGGAACCAACCGGCGCAGGCTGCGCGCGTCCAACGGCACCCGGTAGCCGTCCGGATCGCTGACCGAGTAGACGACGCGCAGGCCCCGCTCGGCGGCGATCCGGTCGAGCTCCCCGCGCAGCACCAGATCGGTGGCGCTGCGGGCCCAGTAGACGAGGACCGCGTCCCCAGGCAGCGTCTCGAACAGCGCCCTCAGCGGGGTGATCCCGACGCCGCCCGCGAGCAGCAGCGACTTGCCGGCCTTCGCCCGGGACGCGGTGAGGCCCCCGTAGGGGCCCGCCGCCCAGACCCGGGTGCCCGGCGCGATCCGGGCGAGGGCACGACTGTGCTCCCCGACGCCCTTGACGGTGATCCGCAGCGAACGGCCGTCCGGTGGCGCCGACAGCGAGTAGGGGGTGGCGGTCCGCCACAGCCCGGGCGCCAGGAAGCGCCAGCGCATGAACTGCCCCGGTCTGGCCCGCAGTTGGTCCAGCCGTCGCCCGGTCAGGTACACCGAGACCACGTCCGGGGCCTCCGGCCGCACCTCCGAGACGAGCAACCGGTGTCTCCGTGCGCTCCGGACGGGTCCCAGGACGCGGAACCACACCACCAGGGCGGCCACCGTCCCGTACCAGGCGTACCAGGCGATCCGGGCGGCCCGGTCCCCGACGAAGTGGGCACCGGACGACAGTTGGTGCCAGAAGCCGAGGTACACCGCGAGGTAGGTGAGGAGGTGGAGGACGTGCCACGTCTCGTAGCTCACCCGGCGCCGGGCCGCACGGGCGGACAGCGCGGCGACGAACAGGAACAGCAGGAAGGCGCTCGCGGCCTTCAGCATGTTCGGGTAGCCGAGGACGGCAGCGGTCTCGTCCACGAGGTTCCGCTCCTCGGTGACGGACTTGCCGCTCAGGACCAGCAGGACGTGGGCCGTCATCAGCGACACGGTGATCCGGCCGCCCCGTGCGTGCCAGCGGGCGAGCCGGTCGGTGCCGAGCGTCCGGTCGAGCCACGGCACCCGGGCCATCAACAGCAGCAGTACGGCGGCGGCGTAGCCGGCGAGCAGCCCGGTGACACGCCCCGCGTCGGTGAGCCGGCCTCCCGCGCCCCCCGCGGGCGCGGCGCCGAACCACCACAGGCAGAGCACGGCCAGGGCTCCGGCCCCGACCAGTGCCCGAGCGATCACCACGGCCGGCCGGACGGCGGGTCCGGTGGCCGCCGTCCGACCGGGGTGCGGCGGGGGCGGGTGGACGGTGCGCAGGGGTTCGGGCACGTGGGTCTCCTCCGGTCGGTAGTCCGTTGCGAGGAGGGGTACGTGGGCGGGTCCGGCACGGTTCACGCGGTGGGGGCGTCCGGCGGGAAAGGCCGGATCGCGGCGCCGGGAACCCTCACCGCAGCCCTTCGGCCAGTGGCCCCAGGGACAGCACGGGCAGGTGGTTGAGCAGGGCCGACAGCAGCGCCACGCCGGTGGCCAGTGCGACGAAGGTGACGCCCGTCGTGCGGAGGGTACCGGCCGTGGTGGCCGTGGAACGCCCCCGTGCCAACCGGCCCGCGAGGGCGAGCAGGAACACCATGGGGAGGTAGCGGCCGAGGAGCATCACCGCGCTCATCAGCAGGTGGTGGAAGTCGGTGGCCCCGTTGAAGCCCGCCATCGCGCTGCCGTTGCTCACCACGCTGGAGGTGTAGGCGTAGATCAGCTCGGTCAGTCCGTGCGGCCCCGGTTCGCCCATGGAGGAGCGGCCGTGGCCGAGGGCGAGGGCGAGCGCGGCGGACAGCAGGATCGTGGCGGGGGCGACGAGCGTGTACAGGGCGACGTACCGGATCTCGTGGTGACCGAGCCGTTTGCCCAGGTACTCGGGGGTGCGGCCGACCATGAGGCCGCCGATGAACACGGCGACCAGCACGGCCACCAGCAGCCCGTACAGTCCGCTGCCGGTACCGCCGGGGGCGATCTCACCGAGCATCATCGCGCTCAGCAGCACCCCGCCGCCGAACGCGGTGAAACTGTCGTACGAGGCGCCCGACGCGCCGTCCGCGCTGGCGGTGGCCGCGAGGCCGAACAGGGTGGAGCCGGCGACGCCGATCCGGGTCTCGGTGCCCTCGTACGAACCGCCGACCGCCTGCGGCACCGTTCCGCCCGCGGCGCCCTGTGCGGCGGAGCCGGCGACGGCCAGCAGCGTGAACAGGGCGCCGGCGACGGCCAGGAGGGTCCACCCCTGGCGGGTGGAACCGACGAGCCGCCCGTAGGTGCGCAGCAGCGCGGTCGGAATCAGCAGCATCAGGACCACGGACAGCGCGTGGGACCACGCCGAGGGGTTCTCGAAGGGGTGGGCGCTGCTCGCGTTGAAGAAGCCCCCGCCGTCGCCCGACATCAGTTTGATGGACTCCCAGGACCCCACCGGGCCGCCGGGCAGGCTCTGCGGGCCGCCCGTGACGGTGGTCACCGACTGCGGGGCGTCGAGGTTCTGCGGGACGCCGAGCGCGATGAACACGAGTCCGGTGACGACGGCGAGCGGCAGCAGCACCCGGAACAGGGTGCGGGTCAGGTCGACCCAGAAGTTGCCCAGGTGATCGGTGTCCCGCCGCACCAGGCCACGGATCAGCGCCAGGGCGACGCAGATGCCGACGGCGGCGGAGGCGAACGCCTGGGTGCCGAGGCCCGCCATCACGGCCAGGTGCCCGGTGGTGTCCTCGGCGACGTAGTTCTGCCAGCTGGTGTTGGTGGTGAAGCTGACGGCCGTGTGCAGGGCGAGCCGCCACGGCATGCCGGGGTGTCCGGTGGACCAGGGCAGTCGGCCCTGGAGCGTGAAGAGGGCGAACAGGGCGAGGACGCCCACCGCGGAGAACGCGAGCAGCGCGGTCAGATAGTGCCGCCAGTCCTGCTCGCGGTGCGGGTCCACACCGCAGAACCGGTACAGGACCCGTTCCGCGCGGGTGTGTCGGTCGCCGTCGAGGACCCGGGCGAGGTGGTCGCCGAGGGGCACGTGCAGCCCCACCACCACCGCCACCACGAGGGTGGTCTGGAGCCAACCGTGCACGTCAGGCCCCCTTGCCGGGCCGGAGCCGGTCGAGTGCCGCGTTCAGCGGGGCGACGCTCACCACCGGCTCCCCGAGGACGCCGAGCGCCCGACCGGTGGTGTGCGCGGTGACCAGGGTCCGCACGGCGTCCTCGATCAGGCCCCGCCGTGCGGCCACCCGTGGTGTCTGGAGCCGGGCGTACGCGGGGCTGATGTGCGGGTCGAGTCCGCTGCCGCTCGCGGTGACCGCGTCGCCCGGGACGACCGGCCGGGCGGGGGCGTCACCGCGGACCGGTGTGACCACGGCGCGGGCGTGGTCCTCGCCCGGCCGGGCGCACCCGACGGCGGCGCCGGCGTACCGGGCGCGGAACGGGCGCGCGGGACACGGCTGGTTGAGGCTCACCACCCGGGTGACCCGACCGGTGGTGCCGTGCGCGCGGTAGACCCCGAGGACCGCGCCGACGCCGTCCGCGGTGCAGTAGGGCCGGTCGCCGTCGACGCCCTCCCGCAGCCCGATCGCCCTGCTGCGGGCGCAGACCAGGGTCAGCAGGCTCGGCACGCCGGGGGCGGTGCCGGCGGGCGGGGTGTCGACGGTGGACTCGGGGCCCAGGTTCCCGGCGGCGGAGGCCGAGGCGTCGTAGCCGGCGCCGGCGTGCGAGGGGCGGGGCTGGAAGTAGCCGGGCAGCGGTTCGCCGTCGGCGTCCGTGAAGGACTGGCCGATCAGTTCGCTGCCGAGCCGCTCGCCGTCCGGTCCGGTGAGCGGCGAGCCCTCGGCGCGGTCGCGCAGCCCGGGCACCTGTGCGGCGGCGGTCATGCCCAGGGGGTAGGCGAGTCCGAGGAGCACGGTCAGGGCCAGCACCACGCGGATCGCGGTGAGCGGGGGACCCCACCGGGCGGGCGGCCAGGGGCGTCGGTTCATGGTCGGTAGCCTCGGGATCAACAGCTCGCGCAGGAGCAAAGGAACGGGTGAGCAGGGGAGCAGCGGTGGGGGCGGCCGGGTGGGCGGGCGGGCCGGCTGCCGACGCTAGGCCCCCACGACCGGGCGGTCGGCGGTCCATGACGCGACGCATACGGCGAACCCCCGCGCCCTGACGGGACGCTGACGCGGGGGCGGGCGGCCGGACCCGGGCCGTGGGCGCCGACGGCGATGGCGCGTTCTCAGCGCCTCCTGTGGCCGAATCGGCGGTGCGGCCGTTACCGGGGCGGCGGGATCACGGGGGGAGCCGTTCCACGTCTCCACCGGGGCGGGGCCGCGCATGCGGACGTCGTGGACCGTGGACCGGGGGCTGTCTGCCGGCCCTGCCGGTGGCCGTCGGGTGCGGTGATCCGACCTCGGACGGCACGTCCGGCGGTACGCCGCGGACGTCGGACGCCTCGCCGACCAGATCGAAGCGGCGGCCCGCCGCGCGGGCGGACCACGGACCCGGACCGTGCGAGTGCTCCAGGCGCCGGCGCCATCACCCCGGACCGCATCCGCGAGGTGAACGCGGTCTACCGGGCGCGGACCGCGCGTTCGGGCGGCCCGCTGGCGGACGCGGGGGCCGCGGTCAGCGCACCCGGCACCCGGCACGTCGGGACGCGCCACCTGCCGTGCACCGCGGTGAAACGCGCGGACGGCTCCTGCACCGGTCCGGCCCACGACCGGGTGGCGCTCCACCGCGAGGACGACCACCGGCGCTGAGGCCGGTCGCCCGGCGCCCCCGCGCTCCGCGCTCACCCGGACGGGTGAGCGCACGCGCACCGCGTCGGTTCACGCAGTGGGCTCGAACCAGGTGGGCGTGTCGGCGAGCGCGTGCTTGATCCGGGTGAGGCTGAACTCGTTGAGGTCCGGCAGCGCGTCGAGCGGGAACCAGCCCACCTCCAACGACTCGTCGTCGTTGACCCGCGCCTCGCCGCCCACGGCCCGGCACCGGAACGTGATGTCCATGTACTGGCACACGTCACCGTTGGGGTAGGACACCGGTTCCAGCGCCTGCACGAGCACCACGCGCTCCGGCACGCAGCGCACGGCCGTCTCCTCGTACACCTCGCGCACCGCACACGCCGCGGGCTGCTCCCCCGGCTCCGGGATGCCACCGACGACCGACCACGCGCGGTTGTCGCTGCGCCGCCCGATGAGCACCCTGCCCTCGTCGTCGAAGACGATGGCCGTCACCCCCGGGAGCCAGAGCAGTTGATGACCCGCGGTGTCACGCAGGGTGGAGATGAATTCAGGAGTAGCCATGCGACCGACGATAGGGCCTGGGCGCCCAAGGGCGCCCGCGGGTCGGCCGGTTCACCCGGTGGCGGATTCCCGGCGGGTCCGGAGCCGGACGGCACCTGCCCAACCGAGGCCACCCGCCGCGACCAGCACCAGCAGCACCTCGGGCACGATGCCCAGCCGGGTGGCGGGGGTGCTGCTCGACCGCAGCGGCACTTCGGCGACGAGCGCGTCGGGGGTGAACATCCCGGTGCGGTCGGCGACCCGGCCGTCGGGCATGATCACGGCGCTGACCCCGCTGGTGACCGGCACCACGACGGTGCGGCTGTGCTCGACGGCCCGGACCCGCGACATGGCGAGCTGCTGGTAGGTCATCTCGCTGCGCCCGAAGGTGGCGTTGTTGCTCGGCACCGACAGCAGTTGGGCCCCTTCGGTGACCGTGTCGCGCACCGCCCAGTCGAACGCCGCCTCGTAGCAGGTCGCGATGCCTACCCGGGCGCCCGCCATCGTGAAGACCCCGGGCTCGGAGCCCCGGCTGAAGTCCTTGCGGACCATGCTCGCGTCGCTGCTGACGGCGCTGACGATCGACCTGAGCGGAAGGTATTCGCCGAACGGCTGGATCTGACGCTTGTCGTAGGTGTCCACGGGGCCCTTCTGCGGGTCCCAGAGGATCTGCTGGTTGAGGAGCCGGCCGTCCTCGGTGGTGACGACCCCGCCGACGGCGATCGGCACGCCGATCGCCGCCACCGCCCGCTCGATGACCTCACGTGCGTCCTCGTTGCGGAACGGGTCGATGTCGGAGGAGTTCTCCGGCCAGAGCACGAGGTCCGGCTGTTCGACGCGCCCCCGGGCGACCTCCGCGGCGAGGCGTTCGGTCTCCTTGACGTGGTTGTCGAGGACGGCCCTGCGCTGTGCGTTGAAGTCGAGCCCCAGCCGGGGGACGTTGCCCTGGATCGCGGCGATCGTCGTCGTGCCGTCCTCGGCGGCGGAGCTGACCAGCGGGCGCGCGGCGAGTGCCGCCAGCAGGGGCAGCGCGAGCGCCACCGCGGCGCCGGCGGCGGTGACCCGCCGGACGGCCCTTCCGCGCCGCGCGGCGACCCCCAGCGACACCGCCTCGTACAGGCCGTATCCGCACAGGACGACGGCGAAGCCGAGGACGGGGGTCCCCCCGAGCGCGGCCAGCGGCAGGAACGCGCCGTCGGCCTGCCCGAAGGCCACCTTGCCCCAGGGGAAGCCGTTGAACGGCACGCGCGCGCGGGCCGCTTCCCCGGCGATCCACAGGGCGGCGGCCCACACCGGCCAGCCGGGCCGCCGGGACACGGCGGCGGCTGCGGCGCCGACCAGTGCCACGAACGCCGCCTCGATGGCCACCAGCGCGAGCCAGGGACCGGGCCCCACCTCGACGCCCGTCCAGACGAGCAGCGGCAGCAGGAACCCGAGGCCGAAGGCGTACCCGCTGCCCAGTCCGGCCTTCCAGGACCGACCACGGACCGACCACGCGAACCCCGCGAACGCGGGCAGCGCCAGCCACCACAGGGTGCGCGGCGGGAAACTGATGTAGAGGAGCACCCCGGAGAGCGCCGCGACCACGGCGGGTACGAGCCGCAGCGCCACGCGCCTCGTCAACGACGGCCGCGCGGTGTCCGCGGGCTTCGGGGTGAGGCGCTCCGGCTCGTCGGTCGGAGTGGCGATGACGGTCACCCCAGGAGTCTACGACCCGGCCACGGCACCCCCGGACCCCGCAAGACGATCTCGCCGAACCCATCCACAAACCACGGCACCAGCGGTTACCGTGAGCCACAGCCCCGCACGAACGGCCACATCCCAGGGCCGCCGGGGCCCGTCATGACGTCGGGGGGACGACGGATGGGGACATGGAGCAACACGGGGGCCGCGGGCCACACGGGGCGGACCCGGGGCGCCCCGGGCGACGGGTCGGACGCTCCCGCGTCGGTGCCGGACGCCCGTACGGTCTCCGATCCGGTCGGCATGGTGCTGTTGGGTGTCTGTGCGGGCTGGGCGCTGATGAGCGCCGCGGCGAGTGGCGGCCGTCCCGAGGGGGTGCTGCTCGCCGTGCTGGCCGTGTCGGCGGCGTACGCGTTCGGGCGCATCTACGGGGCGTTGCTCCCGGTGGGCGCCCTCGCCACGACCGCCCTGGTGGGCCTGGTCCTCGCGTTCCTGTTGCCGCACGTGCGCACCGCGCCGGAGGGTTCGTCCCCGCTCGGCCACGGCGGCGCCACCGCGGCGCTGCTCGCCCTGGCCGCGGGGGCGGCGTGCTGCGCGGCGTGGGTGACGCACAGCGTGCTGGCGCGCCGCGCGCTGTGGGCCCTGGCCCTGTTGATCACGGCGGCGGCACCGGTGCTCGATTCGATGGCGGGGCTGACGCTCTGCGTCGGCATCCTGCTCTGTTCGCTGGCGGCGGCCCGGCTGGCCCGTCGGGCGTTCGGTCTGGGTGCCCTGGCGGCGGGAGCGGCGGGGGTCACCGCCGCTGCGTGGGCGGTCGCCGCCGCTGCGCTGCCGGACGGCCTGACGTCCTTGTTGGAGGGCCAGCTCACGCCGTACCGGGTGTTGCTGTGGCGGGACGCGCTGGAGATGGCGCAGGACCATCCGGTGCTCGGGGTGGGACCGGACCGTTTCGGGGAGCTGAGCCCGACGGTGGCGGATTCCCTGGTCCCGGACGGCCGTCCGCACTCGGCGCTGCTCCAGCAGGCGGCCGAGCAGGGCTTCGTGGGCGTGGCGCTGCTGGCCCTGGCGTTCGGCTGGGTGTTGTACGCCCTGTTGCGCTCGCCGCGGCCGACCGTGGTGGCGGTGACGGCGGGGGCCGCGCTGACCGCGGTGGCGACGCTGGCGGCGATCGGTGACGCCCTGAGCTTCACGGCGGTCACGGTGGGGAGCGGTCTGCTCGCGGGGATGGCGACGGCCCGGCCGTTGGCCCTGGAACGGTGGTGAGTGCGGGCGGCCGGGTGCCGGTCAGACGGCGGTGGGCGCCGGGGGCGTGGTCGGCGGGCGCAGCCGATCGCGGATGATCCGCACGGCGGCCTCGGCGTCGTCCACGGTGACGGTGAACTTGCGGCCGTCGCCGAGGCTGAGGACCACGCCCTCGCCGCGGCGGACGATCACGGCGGTGCCGATCTCGGGGCGCCAACGGTAGCCCCAGCCGCCCCACTGGCGGGGGGTGACCGTGGGGGCGAAGTCCGCGTCGACGACCTGGGCGAGCGGGATGCGACGGCGCGGCAGACCGATGTGTCCGCAGCGGACCTCCAGGGAGTCCTGGTCGACACGGACCGCGACATGGACGAACGCCAGCGTGCCGAACAGCACGAGCAGGCCGGCGGCGATGCAGCCGACGACCGACATGACCAGAGCGAGGACGCCGCTGTTCCACTCGGACACGACGGCCAGTTCGATGCCGAGCGCCACACAGGCCGCGCCCGCGAGGGCGAGCAGCCACTGCACGCGGTTGCTCGCTCGTCCGGTCCAGATCTCGACGGGGGCCTCGATGGGGCCCCGGTCGCCCTGCGGGTGGTCCCTCATGCTGTCGAGAGTACAGACGACCCGCCGGCCCGGCACCGGAGCACGGAGCGTGACGGCGGGGTGTCGCCGGAGGTCACCGGGCCTGGCTGAGCGCCGCCAGGAGCCGTCCTTCCGGGTAGGCGAGGGCCCGCTCGGCGAGGGTCGCGGGCCGTCCGCCGTGCAGGACTGTGACCGATCCGACAGGGGGGGCGTCCGGGGCGGGGGACGCACCGAGGCGACGGAGCACCTGGGCGGCGACGGCGCCCGCGGAGCCGTGCAGGATCAGGGCCGGCGGGTCCTGGAACCCGCCCTCGTCCCCCGTGCGTCCCAGGGCGGTCCTGACCCGCTCGGCGACCAGTTCGTAGTGGGTGCAACCCAGGACGACGGCCCTTACTCCGTCCGGGGTACGGGCCGCCGCTGCGGCGATCGCCCGGTCGACGCCGTCCTCGTCGGCGTACTCGATGGCGTCGGCGAGGCCCGGGCAGGGCACTTCGGTGACCTCCGCGCCGGAGGCGAAGTCGGCGATCAGGCCGCGTTGGTAGGCGCTGCCCGTGGTGGCGGGCGTCGCCCAGATGGCGAAGGGTCCGCCGCCGGCGGCGGCGGGCTTGATCGCGGGGACGGTGCCGACCACCGGGAGCGCCGGTTCGAGCCGGGCGCGCAGCGCGGGCAGGGCGTGCACGGTGGCGGTGTTGCAGGCGACGATCAGGGCGTCGGCGCCGCACTCGGCGGCGGCCTCGGCGACGGTGAGGGCCCGCCGGGTGAGGTCCTCGGGGGTGCGCGGTCCCCACGGCATGCCGTCGGGGTCGCTGGACAGCACGAGGTCGGCGTCGGGGCGCAGTCTCCGTACCGCCGCGGCGGCGGCGAGCAGTCCGATTCCGGAGTCCATGAGCGCGATCTTCACCCGGTCACCATAGACGATGGGCCGTTCCGGGCCGGGTGCCGTGGGGGACACTGCGCGGGTGAGCGCGATGGTCTGGATTGCCGTGGTGTCCGCCGCCGCCTGGGGGTGGCTCCTGCTCGGCCAGGGGTTCTTCTGGCGCACCGACGTGCGGCTGCCGCCGGGGCGGGCGCCGCACGTGTGGCCCCCGGTCGCGGTGGTCGTCCCCGCGCGGGACGAGGCCGGGATGCTGCCGCTGTCCCTGCCCTCGTTGCTGACCCAGGACTACCCGGGGCCGTTCGAGGTCTTCCTGGTGGACGACGGCAGTACGGACGGTACGGGGGCACTGGCCCGGGAGCTGGGCGAGCGGTACGGGGGGCCGCGGCTGACCGTGACCTCACCGGGTGAGCCGCCCGACGGCTGGACGGGAAAGCTGTGGGCGGTGCGGCACGGCATGCGGCTGGCCCGCGGGGGCGCCCCGCGGTACCTGTTGCTCACGGACGCCGACATCGCCCACGAACCGGGCAGTCTGCGGGAGTTGGTGGCGGCGGCCGAGACGGGAGGCCACGACCTGGTGTCGCTGATGGCCCGGCTCCGGGTGGCGAGTGCCTGGGAGCGGCTGGTCGTTCCGGCGTTCGTGTACTTCTTCGCGCAGCTGTACCCGTTCCGTCGGGTGCGGCGGTCCGGGAGCCGGACGGCCGCGGCGGCGGGCGGCTGTGTCCTGCTGCGGTCGGCGGCGGCCGAGCGGGCGGGGGTGCCGGAGGTGATCCGGCACGCGGTGATCGACGACGTGTCGTTGGCGCGGGCGGTGAAGTCCACCGGCGGCCGGATCTGGTTGGGGCTCGCCGACCGGGTGCACAGTGTGCGGCCCTATCCGCGCCTGGGTGACCTGTGGCGGATGGTGGCGCGCAGCGCCTACTGCCAACTCCGTTACCAACCACTTCTGTTGGTGGGGACGGTGGCGGGTCTGGTGGTGGTGTACCTGGTGCCGCCCATGGCGGTGGTGGCGGGGCTGTGGGCCCGTCCGCCGTCGGTGGCGGCGGCCCTGCTCGGGGCGTTCGGGTGGCTGGTGATGACGGTGACGTACGTACCGGTGCTGCGGTACTACCGGCAGAGCCTCTGGCTCGCCCCGACCCTGCCGTTCACCGCGCTGCTGTACCTGCTGATGACGGTGGACTCGGCGGTGCGGCACCACCGCGGGCGCGGGGCGGCGTGGAAGGGCCGGACGTACGCGGGCCCCGGGCGGGCGCCACGGGTGGCTCCGGAGGAGCGGTGACACGCCGGTCGCGCGCCCCGCTCCCCCGTTGTGTTCCCGGGCCGTGCGCGGGGGTCACTTGCGGCCGGGGGTCCAGGTGAGGCCCCATCCGTAGGCGTGGTCCACGGTCCGTTGGATGCCCATGCCCGGTTCGGGCACCAGGTAGCGGGCTTCGCGGCGGACCACCAGGTCGCCGCCCTCCTGGGTGAGCAGGGCGAGCGCACAGACCGGTGAGGTGACGGTGCACTCGTCGAGGAAGAACTCGATCGGCGCCCCGTGCTGGGGTCGCAGGGTCACGGTGGCGTGCAGGTCCGCGAACGAGTCGGCGCCCTCGTAGATCATCACGAAGACCAGGACCCGGCGCAGTGCGGTGCGGTGGTCGAGATTGATCGTGAGGTTCTCGCCGCCCTCCGCGGCGCCCGTGCGGTCGTCGCCGTCGAGGTGGACGTACGGGGGCGCGTGCAGGGCGCCGTACGCATGGCCGAGGGCCTGCACCACGCCCTTGCGCCCGTCGGTGAGTTCGTACAGGGCGCACAGGTCGAGGTCGAGGTTCCGGTGGGGGCCGCGGGGCCTGCGCCACCGGGAGCCGCGGTCCTGGGGACGTTCCCGTACGCCCCAGTTGAGGTTCACGTGCAGCGTTCCGCCGGTGCCGCCCTGTTTGGCCAGCGACACCGCCGGGGCGTCCTTGGTGAGCGTGACCTTGCTCAGCCGTACCGGGGTGGTGGGCGGGTCGGGTGTCGGGGGCCGGGCGGGTGCGCGGGTCGGTGCTGGTGCCGCGGGCGGGGGCGGGGCGTCGGGGGCGGGGGCGAGTGCGGCGGGGGTGACCCCGAAGTCCTCGGCGAGGGCCCGGCGCCCCTCCCCGTAGCCCTGACCGACCGCGCGGAACTTCCAGCCGCCTCCCCTGCGGTACAGCTCGCCCAGGACCAACGCGGTCTCCACGGTGGCGTCCGCGCAGTCGAAGCGCGCCAGTTCCGTTCCGCGTGCCGCGTCGAGGACGCGGACGCCGGGCCGCGGCACCTGCCCGAAGGTGCCGCTCGCGGTGGACACGACGAGCACGATCCGCTCGACCGCGTCGTCCACGCGGGCGAGGTCCACGGCCAGGGTGTCGGTGGCCCGACCGTTCCCGCCGTGCCCGTCCTCGTACCGGAGCGCGGCGGCCGGGTCGTCCGGCCGGGCCGGCCGGATCACGTCTCCGTCTCCGCGCACCCTGCCCCCCACCAGGAGCAGCGCCACGGAGTCCACCCGTGGGACGCCCGGCCCCGCCCCCCACTCCAGTTCCACCCGCACGGCAGTCGTCGGTACGACGGCGTTGGTGCCCTTCGCCATGGTCATGCGTGCCCCCTCATGTGTGTACCCCCTCATGTGTGCCCCCTGGTGAGCGTCCGCCGCCGCACCCCGGTGTACCTGCGCAGGTACGGGTACCCCTGGGCGTTCCCTCGCTCCTGGAGTCGGTCCCTTGCCCCACGGGCAAGCGGAGGTGGACTCCGGCGAATGTGGATGATCACTGGTCAACCACCGGTAACCACCCTCGAAATCGCCCTCCTTACACGATCCTTACGCCACAGTGCGACCGTTTTTTCCGAATTCACTCGGATTGGCGATCAGCAGCTACGTCCGGCACGGAAAACAACCCTCTTATCTGTCTCCCCAACCAGCACATCGTGGGCTTAACTTAGGTGCCATGACCTCCCCCCGCTCCACCTATGGCGGCGGTTACTACTCCGCGCCGTCCTTCAAGGACACTCCGATCTACGACTCCCTCGTCGCAGAACGGGGCACTCCCCAGATCGCCCCGATCCGGGTCCCCGCCGCGTACGACACCGGCAGTCATCTGCCCGCGTTGCCGTCGGCCCTGCCGGCGCTGCCCGCGGCGCCCTCTCCGCAGCCGTACCCGCCGCAGTACGGGTACGCACCGCAGCAGCAACAACCGGCGCCGCTCCAGCAGGCCGCGCCCCACTTCCCGCAACAGGCGACCGGCGTGCCGCGCGGTTACCCCGGTGCCCAACCCCAGCCGCCGCGGCCCGCGCCGCCCGTGGGCTACGAGGCGATGCGCCCGGCGACCCCGCGGCCCGCCCCGGGACCGGCCTCCTACGAGGATCCGCACAACCGCCCCTACCGCGGGTACTGACGGACGCCGGCACGGACGCCGTCCCCTCCCACCCGGTGAACGCTGCTGGCAGGATGGATCCATGGCGAGTCCCGTGTTGGCGTCCCTGCATGTCTTTCCGGTGAAGGCCGCCCAAGGCCACGCGCCCGACGAGGCGCTCGTGGAGCCATGGGGGATCTCGGGCGACCGACGCTGGATGCTCGTCGACGACTCCGCCAAGGCGGTCACCCAACGCCAGCACGCCCGGCTGGCGCTCACCCGCGCCGAGCCGTTGCCCGGGGGCGCGGTCCGGTTGTCCGCACCCGACCGCGCGCCCCTGACGGTCACCGTGCCCGACCCGGTGGACCGGACGTCGGTCCAGATCTGGGGGGACAAGGTGGAGGCCGTGCCCGCCGACGAGGCGGCGGGCGACTGGTTCAGCGAGTTCCTCGGCATCGAGGTCCGGCTGGTGCACCTGGCCGACCCCGCGGTGAGCCGACCCATCGACCCGGACTACGCGCACCGGGGCGAGACCGTCTCCTTCGCCGACGGGTTCCCCCTGCTGGTCACCAGCCTCGCCTCGCTCGACGCCCTCAACGCGCTGATCGCGCACGGCGACCACGCGCAGGAGGGCCCCCTGCCGATGAACCGCTTCCGGCCGAACCTCGTGGTGACGGGCACCGAGCCGTGGGCGGAGGACCACTGGTCGCGGATAGCGGTCGGCGAGGTCACCTTCCGGGTCGCCAAGAAGTGCGGGCGCTGCGCGGTGACCACCACCGACCAGCACACGGCCGTCCGCGGCCGGGAGCCCCTGCGCACGCTCGCCCGACACCGCCGCATCGACGGGAAGCTCGTCTTCGGCCAGAACCTCGTCCCGGAACACCCCGGCACGCTCCGGGTCGGTGACCCCCTGACGGTCCTCGGGTGACGGCTGTGGCCGGGGGCCGTCGCGAGCCCCCGCGGGCGGACCGGCACGGGCCGCTGACCGGCCTTTCGCTCTGGTCAACTCGGCTGCTCCGCACACGCTACGGTGGAGCGGCCGAGGTCTTCGGCAGCACTCGCGACACCCGCGCATCCGACGAGGTGGGGACAGAACAGCGCCATGGCACAGGGCACGGTCCAGGTGACGCACACGGGCACATCGCGGTGGCGACGCCGCACGGGTGAGTACGGCTCCCTCGCCGCGGCCCTGGAAGCCGCGGGGGACGGCGACGTACTCACCGTCGCCCCCGGTACCTACCGGGAGAACCTGGTGATCGAACGGGCGGTGACGCTCCGCGGGCCCGAGGGGGCACCGGGTTCGGTGCGCATCGCACCCGTCGACGGCGTGCCGCTGACGGTGCGGGCGCCCGCAGCCGTCCATGGGCTGGTGTTGGAGGGTCAGGACTCGGCCGCCCCGGCACTGCTCGTGGAGGAGTCCGTGCCGGAGCTCACCGACGTCCGGATCGTGACCAGGTCCGCGGTGGGCATCGAGGTCCGGGGGAACGCCCGCCCGACCGTGCGCCGTTGCACCGTCGACAACCCCGCGGGCATCGGAATCGCCGTCCTGGACGGCGGCGGCGGGGTCTTCGAGGACTGCGAGGTCGTCGCCGCCGGTCAGTCCGGCGTCGCGGTGCGCAGCGGCGGACACCCCCGGCTGGACCGGTGCCGGGTGCACCACGCCTCCGGCTCGGGCCTGTCGGTGACGGGAGAGGGCTCGGCCCTGGAGGCCGTCGGCTGCGAGGTGTACGAGGTCAAGGGCTCCGGCGTCCAGGTCACCGGACGGGCCACCGCCCACCTCACGGACTGCGATGTGCACCGGACGACCGCCGACGGGATCACCCTCGACACGGACGCGGTGCTCACCCTCGCCGACTGCCGCATCCACGACGTCCCCGAGAACGCGGTGGACCTGCGTTCACGCTCCGTGCTGACGCTCACCCGGTCCACGGTGAGCCGCTTCGGCCGCAACGGACTGTCCGTGTGGGACCCCGGCACCCGGGTGGACGCCCACCAGTGCGAGATCCACGACAGCACCGGGGACTACCCGGCGGTGTGGGTCAGCGACGGCGCCGCGGTCGTGCTCGACTCCTGCCGGGTGCGGGACGTGCCCGACGCGCTGTTCGTGCTCGACCGCGGGTCCCGTGCGGACGTCGTCGACACGGACCTCACCCAGGTCCGCAACACGGCCGTGTCGGTGAGCGACGGGGCGACGGCCCAGCTCGACGACTGCCGCATCCGGGAGGCCGCGACCGGGGCGTGGTTCCGTGACCACGGCAGCGGCGGCACCCTGTCGAACTGCACGGTGGACGCCGTCCAGACGGGGGTGATCGTCACCAAGGGCGCCGATCCCACCGTCGAACGCTGCACCGTCACCTCCCCGGCCGAGGCCGGCTTCTACGTGTCGGCGGGCGGGCGGGGCACCTTCACCGGCTGCAAGGTCACCGGCAGCGGCGGCTACGGCTTCCACGTGATAGACGGCTGCCGCACGACGCTCCGCAAGTGCCGTACGGAGCGCTGCGCCCGCGGCGGCTTCGAGTTCGCCGAGGAAGGACCCGTCGCCGAGGACTGCACCAGCGACGAGAGCGCCGGACTCCGCATGCCCACGGCGCCCGCGGTGGCCACCGCGCAGGCCACCCTCCCGACGGCCGGGCGGGCGGGCCCCGCGACCCAGCCGGTCGGCCTGCTGTCGGGCGTGCCCGCCCCGCGCGCGGCGATACCCGGCTCGGCGGCGGCTGCTTCCGAGGCCCCCGCCGAGCCCGTGCGGTCCGCCGACGAGGTGCTCGGGGAACTCGACGCCCTCGTCGGCCTGGAAAGCGTCAAACGCGAGGTCCGGGCGCTCACGGACATGATCGAAGTGGGACGACGGCGCCAACTGGCCGGACTCAAGGCGGCTTCCGCCCGGCGCCACCTGGTGTTCACCGGCTCCCCCGGCACCGGCAAGACCACGGTGGCCCGGTTGTACGGCGAGATCCTCGCCTCGCTCGGAGTGCTCCACCAGGGACACCTGGTGGAGGTGTCCCGCGTCGACCTGGTGGGCGAGCACATCGGCTCGACCGCGATCCGCACCCAGGAGGCGTTCGACCGCGCCCGCGGCGGAGTGCTCTTCATCGACGAGGCGTACGCGCTGTCGCCGGAGGACTCGGGGCGTGACTTCGGGCGGGAGGCGATCGACACCCTCGTCAAGCTGATGGAGGACCACCGGGACGAGGTGGTGGTCATCGTCGCCGGCTACACCGCCGAGATGGAGCGGTTCCTCACCGTCAACCCCGGTGTCGCGTCCCGCTTCTCACGCACCATCACCTTCAACGACTACGTCCCGGACGAGTTGTTGCGGATCGTCGAGCAGCAGGCCGAGGAACACGAGTACCGGCTCGGCGAGGACACGCCGCAGGCGCTGGTCCAGTACTTCACGGCACTTCCCAAGGGCCCCGCCTTCGGCAACGGCCGCACCGCGCGGCAGACGTTCGAGGCGATGGTCGAGCGGCACGCGGGCCGGGTGGCCCAGATCGCCGAACCCAGCACCGACGACCTCACCCTGCTCTACCCGGGGGACCTGCCCGAACTGCCCTGACGGCGGAAGACGTGGGGACGGACGCGCCGGTGGTTCAGACCTCCCCGTCCGGCCGGGGCGGCGGAACGGCGGGCGGTCGCAGCCGGTCCAGGAGCCGTTCGCGTTCCCGGGCGAACACCGGATCGGCCTGGTAGTCGGAGTGCCCGAGGATCGGTGCGGGCAGCGGATGGGTGAACGTACGACCGTACGCGAGGGGGTCCTTGAGGGGGCTGCCGTCCACCTCCGGGCCGCGGTCCCCGGGCAGCAGGACCGGCCCGCCGATGGGGTCGGTCCGCCGGTAGAGGTTGCGCCAGCAGTCCACGTCGCGGTGCAGGTCGGCCAGGGCGGCCGAGCCGAAGCAGGACGGGAACCAGCGCCCGTACAGGCGCTCCAGCGGGGAGCCGTAGGTCAGCAGGGCGACGCGTTCACGGCTGCGGGGGGCGAGTTGCCAGGCCGCCGCCGCGGCGAGGACGCTGCCCTGGGAGTGGCCGGAGATGATCAGGCGCCCCCGGGTCCGCCGGGTCCAGGTGTGCACCCGCCAGGTGAGGTCGGGGACGGCGCGTTCCGCGTAGCAGGGCGGGGCGAACGGATGGGCGGCACGGGGCCAGAACGTGCCGACGTCCCAGAGGATGCCGATGGTGCGCCGGGCCTTCGGGTCCCGGTAGGCGCGCCGGGCCGCGACCACGAGCAGCAGGAACCCGGCCCCGACGAGCCACGACCCCCCGGCCTGTGCCAGGTCCACCGCGCCGGTCACCACCTCAGGTGCCCCGGCGACGGCCTGCGTGGGCAGCGCGCGGGTGGCCCAGGCACCGGCGAGGGCGGCCACCTGGCACACCAGGGTCGCCGCGGCGAGCGTGCCGACCACGAGCGGGGCCCGATCGGTGAGGGCCGCTCCGGCGCGGGCCAGGGCGATGTTCCGGGCCCGTACCGCGTCCTCGGGCGTGGTGTCGGGCGGGCCGCCGGGTGCCGCGGCAGCGGCGCTCCCGTCCGTCGCGTCCCCGGTGGGCGGGGTGCGCGGGCCCGCGCCGGGCGGGCACGCCGGATGCTCCTCCGGGTAGTCCGCGCGGACGTCGGCCGTCCCCGTGCGGGCGCGGTGCAGGGCGACCGCCGAGAGCCCGGCCAGCACGAGCACGACGACGAGCAACAGCGGCGGCAGCACCGCCGCCTGCCAGCTGAGCAGGACCGGCGGACCCGGCAGGGCAGCGCCGCCTCCGGCGGGCGGCCCGGTGTCGTCCAGCCAGACGGCGGTCCGGTGGGCGCCGCCGCCGGCCATGACCCCGCCGAGGGCACAGGCGAGCACGGTGGCCGCGGGTCCGCCGAAGCCGCGCAACGCGGTCCGGGTGTCCGGGGCCCGGCGGTACAGGGAGTGTGCGACCACGGCCAACACCAGGACCAGCGCCCACTGGAGCAGGGCGAGCGCACCGAACGCCAGGTCCCCCGGCAGACGGCCGTGCGAGCGCCACCCGGGCCGCGACCAGCCCGCGTAGCCGACCGCCAACGTGAGCACGCCGACCGCCACGAGCGGGAGGAACCGTACGCGGGCCCCGTCCCGACGGCGGTCCGGCCGTCGTTCGCTGCGCCCCCGCCGACCGACCACGGCGACGGCGAGGGCCGCGACGGTCGCGATGACCCCCGTCACCACGACGCCCAGGACGGTCAACGGGCCGGAATCCCCGCTGCGGTGGTCGAAGCCGAGGGCGGGGGCGGTGACGGCCGCGGCCACGGTGAGGAGCGCGGCGGCGGTGTGGGCGGCCCGCAAGCGGGCGACCAGCCTGCGCCCGTACCAGAACCCGGGCCGGGCCAGCGGTGTGCGGGCGTCCGGCCGGTGCACCGGGCCATCGGCCTCGGCGGCGGTCGGGGCGTCGGGTGCGTCCGGGGTGCGGGAGTGCAGGTCCGGGGGCTTCTGGGACTCGTAGGCGTTCCAGGTGCGGTGCGACAGGTACCAGAGCAGGCCGGTCAGTGCCGTCGGGGCGAGGGCGGCCAGGGCGAGTCGGCGGCCCGGCTGGGTCCACCAGCCGCCAGGCGAGAGGTCGGGCGACAAGAACCCGAACCACGGCAGCTCCGCGGCGCAGCGCCGGGACCCCGCGCACTGCCAGGCGAGGAGGTCGAGGGCGACTTCACAGGCCGCGGCGACGAACAACACGGTGAGGGTGAGCGCGACCAGGCGCACGCACAGGGCGTAGGCGCGGGCGGCACCACCGCCCCCGTCGGAGGCCGGGCGCATCCAGTGCGCGAGGTTGACGACCATGAACGGCAGCAACAGGAGCCACAGCGCACGGCTGCCGCTGCCGGAGGTGAGGTTCGACCAGACGTACGCCTCCGGCACCGGGCGGCCGTCGCCGGCGGGCCGCCGTTCGGCGTCCAGGTCACCCGCCCGACGGTGGACGGCCGCCGTGTCGTCGCCGGTGACCCGGACCGTTCGCGGATCGTTGAGCATCTGTGGTGCGCTGGCCCCGCCCACTCCGTGGACGAGGAGTTCCAATGCGGCTCCGGGCGGGTGCGACGGAGCGTCCGCCGGTGGTGAGGACGGTGTGCGCGCATGCTTCATGGCGCTTCCCCCCGGGGGGTGTGTCGTGTCAGGAGCCCAGAATCGCGCGGGCCGGGTCCTTGCACACCGGTCCTGACGGAATCTCCCCGATTGGGGGGAGGACTTCCGGTCGGCGGGGTCGTCTCGGGCGCCGGGAGGGAACGCCGCCGACACGACGGTCGGTGGCCCGTGCGAGGATGGGTGACCCTGGGGTTGCCGTGAGCCCGTGTGCCCCGGGAGAGGGAGTCGACGCGCGGTGCCGCCCGAGCACGCGTGCGGACCCGGTCGGACCGATCGGCCGGTAGCGTCCCGCCCGCCGCGGGGGCGCGTGGCAGCGAGTCGGCCCGCACCGGTGATGGACAGCGAGGGACAGACGGATGCCGAACGGGTGGAGTGGGTCGTGAGCGAGAACCAGAACCTCCTCGCGGAGCAACGTCGGGCCCTGATCGTCGACGAGGTGCGACGCCGGGGCGGGGTCCGCGTCAACGAACTCACGCGCAGGTTGGGCGTCTCGGACATGACGGTCCGCCGGGACCTGGACGCCCTGGCCCGGCAGGGCGTGCTGGAGAAGGTGCACGGCGGCGCGGTGCCGGTGGTCGAGGCGAGCACGCACGAGCCGGGGTTCGAGGCGAAGTCCGCCTTGGAGCTGACCGCCAAGGAGGACATCGCACGGGCGGCGGCGCACCTGGTCGTGCCGGGCGCGGCGATCGCGCTGTCGGGCGGCACCACCACTTTCGCGCTGGCCCACCACCTGTTGGACGTACCGGAGTTGACCGTGGTCACCAACTCCGTGCGCGTCGCCGACGTCTTCCATTCGGCGCAGCGCGGCTCGGGCCAACGGCAGGGGCTGGCCACCGTGGTGCTGACCGGTGGGGTGCGCACGCCCTCGGACTCCCTGGTGGGTCCGGTCGCCGACCAGGCCATCGCCTCGCTCCACTTCGACGTGCTGTTCCTCGGGGTGCACGGGATATCGGCCGGAGCCGGACTGTCGACGCCGAACCTCGCGGAGGCGGAGACGAACCGGCGGCTGGTGCGCTCGGCCCGTCGGGTGGTCGTGGTCGCGGACCACACCAAGTGGGGCACGGTCGGCCTGAGTTCGTTCGCGTCGCTGGATCAGGTGGACACGCTGGTGACGGACTCGGGGCTGCGCGCCGAGGCCCGCGCGGAGATCGCGGAGGTGTTGCCGCGACTCATCGTCGCGGGCGAGCTGGACGACGAACTGGACGGTACAGACAGCTGACGGACAGCCGGTTAGGGTGACGTCAGCTCGGCGCTCGACCCGGGGTCGCACGCGGCACCGGAATCTGTGAGGGGGTCCTCATGGCACGCCGTCTGAGCCCGGTGGGGCTCGACTTCACCACGACCGCGCCCGTGCGGCTGGTCTTCGCCCGGGAGGTCCCGGCCGCTCCTGACGTGGTGTTCCGGGCCTTGGCGAGGGACGTGGAGCAGTGGCCGTTGTGGTTCCGCGCGGTCACCGAGGCACGACCGACGGACGGCGGTCGCCTGGTGCGGCTGCGCGGCGGGGGCCGCTTCGAGGAGACGGTCGTCGCCTCCGACGCGCCCGCGCAGTACGCCTATCGGGTCGACCTCACCAACGCGCCCGGGGTGCACGGCTTGTTGGAGGAGTGGGTGTTGACGCGGACGCCGGACGGCACCCGGGTGCAGTGGACGGTGGCGGCGGACGGCACGGCGGTGTTCCGGTTCGTGATGCGGCGGGCGCGCCCGGCGCTGGGGCGGTCCTTCCGGGACGCCATGGAGGAGCTGGCGCAACGGCTGAGCGCCCCGAACGGCTGAGCCGCGGGCTCGTGGCGGTGCCGGGGTGCCCGGGTCCGGCCGGAGCCCGCTTACGGCCACTGCCCCGTACTGAACAGCGTGGCGATCGCCGACCGGTACGGGGCGATGTCGAGGCCCTGGGCGGCCAGCCATTCGTCCGAGTAGTACTTGTCCAGGTAGCGGTCGCCGGGATCGCAGAGCAGGGCGACGACGCTGCCCGTGCGGCCCGCGGCGACCATCTCGGAGACGATCTTCAGGGCGCTCCACAGCCCGGTTCCGGTCGATCCCCCGGCCTTGCGGCCGATGGCGTCCTCCAGCGCCCGGACCGCGGCGACGGAGGCGGCGTCGGGGACCTTCATCATCCGGTCGACGGCCCCGGGGAGGAAGCTGGGTTCCATCCGGGGGCGCCCGATGCCCTCGATCCGCGAGCTGCGGTCGGTGGTGACGTCCGGGTTCCCGGTCGTCCAGCCGTCGTAGAAGCAGGAGTTCTCCGGGTCGGCCACACAGATCCGGGTGTCGTACTGCATGTAGTGGACGTAGCGGGCGATGGTCGCCGAGGTGCCGCCGGTGCCCGCGGTGGCGACGATCCAGGCGGGTTCCGGGTAGCGTTCGCGCTCCAGCTGACGGTAGATCGACTCGGCGATGTTGTTGTTGCCGCGCCAGTCGGTGGCCCGCTCCGCGTAGGTGAACTGGTCCATGTAGTGCCCACCGGTATCCCGGGCGAGCGCGGCGGACTCCTCGTACATGGTGCGGGGGTCGTCCACGAAGTGGCACCGGCCGCCGTGGAACTCGATCAGACGGCACTTCTCCGCGCTGGTCGTACGGGGCATCACCGCGATGAAGGGGACGCCGATCAGCTTGGCGAAGTACGCCTCCGAGACGGCCGTCGAGCCGCTCGACGCCTCGATGACGGGGCGGTCGGGCCTGATCCACCCGTTGCACAGCCCGTACAGGAACAGCGAGCGGGCCAGCCGGTGCTTGAGGCTTCCGGTGGGGTGCGTCGACTCGTCCTTGAGGTACAGGTCGACGCCCCAGGCGTCGGGGAGCGGGAAGCGGAGCAGATGGGTGTCGGCCGAACGGTTGGCGTCCGCCTGGACCTTGCGGACGGCGTCCTTCAGCCAGCCCCGGTACCCGTCGTCGGAGCGGTCGGTGTCGAGGGTGGGTCGCGGGCCCGCGCCGGCCGGGGCACCGCCCGCGGGAACGGGGTCCGGGAGACCGGCGGAGGGGGGCGCGGTCGGCACGGGACCGCCGTGCGGCGACGGCGTGGGGAGGTCTTCCGCTCGGGGGGTGCTCATCGCGTCTCCTCGGGGCACCCGGTGCCGGGGCGCCGGCTAAACCCACCCGTGTGGTGGGCCCTATGCCTCGATCATATGCGTCTGCGTACCGCATCTCACCTGCATAAACACCGCTTGGGTAGGCTCAAGGCAAACCTTGGGACGCGCTCTGGCGCGGGAGCCTCGCGCGGGGGCACACTGCCACTGCGGGACGAGCGCGGGGCGATGAGGGGGCCAGGGCATGGCGACGGAACCGGAGTTCACGGCGCGGGGCGTGCGCATCGAGAAGCGGCTGCGTTCCCTCACCCGCGCCGGCCAGGTGCGGATCACCGGCGGCCGGCTGGAGTTGCTCACCAGCTACGGCAGCGAGATCGACAGCGCGCCGGTGGGCACGGTCCGCGCGGGCACCTCGTGGTTCGCGCCGGGAGACCGGGCCCATGCCGATGTCAACGGCACCCGGTACGTGCTCACCCTGGACGCCGAGGAGCCGCAGCAGCCGGCGGAGCGGTCGGACTCCTCCGCGGCGCGTCGGTTCGTGGAGGCCGTGCGCCGGGCCGGCGACCTGACCGACCGGGGGCGACGGCGCAACTGAGGGCGGCGCCCCGCTCCGCCGGTCCGCGGTGGTCGTGAGTTGCGGCGCCGGCCCCCTTGCGTCACGCTGGTCTCACCTCACTCAGGTTACTCAGGGTTTACCGGCGATGACGCTGCGAACCAGCCCGCCGGACAGGCAGCAGGCGGTCGTGGTGGGGAGCCGTTCTGCTGGCATCGGTACTCCGTCCTCTTCCGGACCTCAATTCGGGGAGTCGTTGCCGTGATCAGCGAGCCAAGCAGGCACTGCACGGTGGAGCTACAGGCCCTGCCGTCGCGGATCGGACAGATCCGCAGAATCGTCTCCGCGCAACTGCGCTACTGGCATGTGGACACTCTGATCGACCATGCGTCGCTCGGTGTCACCGAGCTCCTCGCGAACGTCCATCGCCATGCCGAGCCCGACAAGACGTGCACCGTCGACATGGAGTTGTTGTTCGACCGGCTGACCGTGTCGGTGCTCGACCACGACCCGCGACTGCCACAGGTGCGGCCGGCCGGCCCGTTCGACACCAGTGGCCGGGGGCTGGCGATGGTCGCAGCCGTCAGCGAGAGCTGGGGCGCACGGCCGTTCGGCACCTCCGGCAAGATCGTCTGGTTCACCCTCCCGGCCGCCGGTCCGACCCCCGTGGTGGCCACCGTTTCGGACCACGGGGTGTACGGATCGGTGACGACCGGCCCCCTGGACGAGTGGGTGACCGTCACCGCCGTGCCGGCGCACTCGGCGCTGCCGGGCTGACCCGGTCCCCCACGCGGGTCACCGGGTCACGCCCGTCCGGGATCAGGGGGCGTCGCCCGGTCGGGCGCCGAAGTCCGGGTCGAGGACGGACTGCCGCCGCCAGTACTCGTCCTCGTCGATCTCCCCGGCGGCGAAACGGCGGCCGAGGACGGCGAGGGGCGAGGCCGCGTCGGCGTGCGGGGCGACTCGGGGGCGTCGGTCCTCGCGGTACCCCCACGGCCCGCGCCCGCCGCCCCGGCCGGTGCGGCGCAAGGCGGTGACCACGCCGATCACCACGGCTGCCCAGACGAGCGGCATCAGCAGGATCCAGGGGCCGGGCCCGCCGCCGCCCCAGTCGGCCAGTGTCACCATGACGGTTCATCTCCTCGAAGGCGGGCCCGGTCGACGCCGTGCCCGGTGGTGGTGCGGATGCTTCGAGCCTCCCGCGGCAGGGGGCTTCGGGCGTCGTACCTCCAGCGGCACTCCGGGTACCGCGCGGGGAGTACCGCACGGGGCACGTCCTGCTTCCGGGTGCCGGGCAGCCGAGGGGGCGCGGGGTCGACGGGCCGGCCGGGCGCACGGCGCGGACCGGGAGTGCGGTCGCGGGCGGAACCGGGCGTGGCTCGGTGGACGACGGTCGGAGTCCCGGCGGACCATGGGGACCCCATGACCGCCGGTCGCTCCGAGCGGAAAGGACCTCCCTTTGGCCACCCCCCAGCCACCGTCCGCGCGCCCCGCGCCCGCATCCGCCCTCGGCCCGGCCGGGGCGAACACCGCGGGGCCGGGTGCCCGTGCCCCCGCCCCCGTCTCCCCGCTCCCGGCGACCGCGCTGGCGCTGGCCGCCACCGCCTCGTCCGCGCCGCTGCCGCACCGGGCCTCCGTCGTGATCGTCGGCGGCGGCGTGATCGGGGCCAGCATCGCCTTCCACCTGGCGGAGGCCGGCGTCCGGGACGTGGTGCTCCTGGAGCGCGGCGCCCTCGGCTCCGGGTCGACGTGCAAGGCGGCGGGTGGGGTCCGCGCCCAGTTCTCCGACGAGTTGAACGTCCTCATCGGCGCCCGCAGCCTCGATGCGTACGCCCGGTTCGGGGAGCGGACCGGTCAGGAGATCGGACTGCGGCGGGTCGGCCACCTGTTCCTCCTCTCCGAGCCGGACCACGTCGCCGCGTTCACCCGTGGCGTGGCCCTCCAGAACGCGTTGGGCGTGGAGAGTCGGCTGGTCGACCCGGCCGAAGCGCGCCGGTTGTCCCCGCTGATCACCACCGAGGGGTTGCTCGCCGCCGTCCACTCCCCCCACGACGGCCACTGCACCCCGCAGTCCGTGGTCCTCGGCTACGCCGGGGCGGCCCGGCGGCTGGGGGCCCGGTTGTACACCGGGGTGACGGTGCAGGACCTGGAGCTGCGGGGCGACGAGGTCCGCACCGTGGTCACCGATCGGGGCCGGGTGACGACGGACACCGTGGTCTGTGCGGCCGGTGCCTGGGCCGGCGCGGTGGGTGCGATGGCCGGGGTCGACCTGCCGGTGCCCCCCCTACGGCGGCAGATGCTGTGCACCGGCCCGATGCGGAGCCTGCGGGAGCTGTCCGAACCGTTGCCGTTCACCGTGGACTTCGGCACGTCGTTCTCCTTCCACCAGGAGGGCCCCGGTCTGTTGATCGGCATGTCCGACCCGATGCAGGAGCCCGGCTTCGACACCTCCTACTCGCCCCACTGGCTGCCCCGGCTCGGCGCCGCCCTGGCCCGACGCGCGCCGGCGCTGCTGGACGTGGGGCTCGGCGGCGGCTGGGCGGGCCTGTACGAGATGAGTCCCGACGGCAACGCCGTGCTCGGTCGATCGGTCACGCCCGCCAACTTCGTGTACGCCACCGGGTTCTCCGGTCACGGTTTCCTCCAGGCTCCGGCGGTGGGCGAGATCGTCCGGGACCTGTGCCTCGGGCGGGCGCCGTTCGTCGACGTCGGCCCGTTGCACGCCGGACGCTTCGCTCCGGGCGCCGCCGCCCCGCGCCCGGAGTCACACGTCGTCTGATCCGCGCGGCCCGGCTCAGAGCACGGCGATGTCCACCGCAGGTCGCAGCGCCGCCGCCGCGGCCAGGGCGTGGTGCGCCGGGTGGGCGGTGAACGCCTCCAGGAGCGCGGGGTCGGCGGGCCGTTCGGCGGCGGGCAGCGCGATCTGCTGGTACGCGGCCTGGAACCGCGGTCCCCAGCGACGGGCGCCCAACCGTGCGGTGCGGGAGCAGTTGTCGACCATGTGGGCGACACCGCGGGCGTGCATGTAGGGCAACAGGGAGTCGACGGCTTCGATGACGGACTCGTTGACGATCTCCGACCAGGGGTGGCCGCGCTCGACGAACTCGTCGATCTGCGCGGTCATCGTGGCGGTGAACATCCCCGCGGTGAGCGGGTCGACGGCCACCTGACGGGTCGTCCTGCGTGCGCGCACGGCGGGCCCGGCGGCCCACATCGGGGACCGGCCGATCTCGGTCATGGGCCGGGCGGCGAGCCGGTCCTCCGCGAGGATCACGCTGCGCAGTTCGGTGCCGTCGGCGACCTCGTCGTAGATCTCCGCGACGATCTCGCGCGCGGGGCCGTATGCGGCGGTGTACGCCCGGTCGAAGACGCCGCGGCCGGCGGCGTCGAAGCCCTCGCGGACGGCTCGTATCCCCTCGCGGGAGACGGTGCGGGCCAGCGGTCCGGTCACGTTCTCGCAGGAACGTTCGTACGCGGTCACCGGGTCGTCGCCGGCGAGCCGGAAGTGCTGGTGGAGCGCTTCGACCAGTCCGTGGACGGCGCCCAGCAGGATCGCGCGCTCCCCGACGATGTCGGAGAGGTACTCGCTGTCCAGCGTGGTGCGGAACGTGTACGGGGAACCGAGCGCGACGGACCAGGCGAGGGCGCGGTCGACCGCGTGGCCGTCCGGGTCGGCGTGGACCGCGAAACTGCTGTTGATGCCGGCGCCGTTGACTTCGGCGCCCTGTTCGTACAGGCGCCGCACGGAGTCGCCCATCCCCTTGGGGCAGACGGCGATGACGCCGTGGCCGGCCGGGAAGTCGACACCGCGGGACCGTAGGTGGCCGAGGAGGAACCCGTGGGAGAGCCCGATGGTGGCGCCGGGCTTCAGCGCGGCGAAGATCCGCTCGTGGTGAGTGGCGAGCGCGGCGTCCGCGATGAGCAGGACGACGAGGTCGCTCTCGGCGGTCACGTCGAGCCAGTCGCCGAGGGTGCCGTCCGCCTCGGTGAAGCCGTGCGCGCGGGCATCGGCGGCGGAGGCCGAACCGGGGCGCAGGCCGACCGTGACGCGGACGTCCGTACCGGCGAGGGAGTCGCGGAGGTTACGGGCTTGGGCGCGGCCCTGCGGACCCCAACCGATCACTCCGATGCGGCGCACTCCGGCGAATGCCTCGGACAGCAGGGGGAAGAGGTGGCGTCCGCCGCGCAGCACGGTTTCGGTGCCGCCGGGCACGTCCATGGTCTCGGGGGCGAAGACGGCGGAGGTGAAGGTGTTCGTCGGGCCCGGGGTCGTCGGGTGCGGGGCGATCGCGGCGGGCCGGCGGGTGGGTGCGGCCGGGTGGGCGTGGTTGCTCGGTGTCATGCCAAGGGTTGTAGGCTCCGGCACACCGTTGCAGCAAGCGCAACTTGTGCAGCGGAGCGTTCCGCTAGGAGAAAGGCCCAGGTGGCAGGGTGTCCGAGCACCATGAGGAGCTGCGGGTGTTCCTGCATCTGGCGGGGACGCTGAACTTCGGGCGGACCAGTCTGGACTGTCACCTCAGCCCGGCGACGCTGACGCGGACCGTGCAACGGCTGGAGGCCCGCGCGGGCGCCCGGCTCTTCGACCGCGGCCCGCGCGGGGTGGCGTTGACGGCGGAGGGTCAACGCTTCAGGCAGTACGCGGCCCGCGCCCTCGACCTGTGGCACGAGTACCGGGCCGGGCATCCCGATCCGGTCGAACTGACGGGAACGCTCGGGGTGTTCGCGACCGTGACGGCTTGTCAGACCCTGCTGCCCGAGCTGCTCTCACCGTTCCGGGCAGCGCATCCGCAGGTGCGGATTGACCTACGGACCGGGGACGCGGCCACCGCGCTGGCCCGGTTGGACGAGGGTGAGGTCGACATCGCGGTGGCGGGCGTTCCCGTCAGGGTGCCGGACCCGTTGGCGAGCCGCACGGTGGCGCGGACCCCGGTGGTGTTCGTCACCGCGCGGGACCGCCCGGATCCGAAGTTGACCGGTCCGTTCGTCCTGCCCCGGCGGGGGCTGGTCCGCGAGGCGGCCCAGCGCTGGTTCCGCGTGCACGCCCGCACGGTGCGCATCAGCGCCGAACCGGACGGGCACGAGGGGCTGTTGGCGCTGGTGGCACTGGGCTGTGGAACGGGCGTGGTCCCCCGGCTGGTCCTCGATCACAGCGCGGTCCGGGACGCCTTGACGGTCGTTCCCGTCGATCCCGAACCCGAGGCGCTGACCATCGGCCTGTGCGTACGTCGGGTCGATCTGCGCAGGCCGCTGGTGTCGGCGCTGTGGAGCGGGACGGCCCCGGACGGCTGATCGGCACCCGGCCGTGGCCCGCGCACTGATCGGTCAGTCCTGGCCCAGTGCGGCCAGCGGATCGTCCAGCACCGGCTGCCAGGCGAGTTCCGCGGCGCCGACGAGGCTGTTGTGGTCCAGTACGCACGGCAGGATGGGCACGCCTCCGCTGCGACCCCACAGGCTGCGGTCGGCGACGACCGCGCGCAGACGTTCCGGGTCGGCTTCGAGCAACGACGTGTGCAGGCCGCCGAGGATGATCCGGTCCGGATTGAGGATGTTGACGAGCCCGGCGAGGCCGAGGCCGAGACGGTCGATCAGTCGCTCGGTGGCCCGCCGGATCACGGGGTCGGCGTACGCGTCCCGGATGAGGTCCTTGGCCTGCTGGAGGTGCGAGACCTCGGGGCCGGGGGTGCGGCCCGCGGCGATGAGGAACGCGAGCGGGTCGGTCTCGACGTCCAGACAGCCCCGACCGCCGCAGTGGCAGGGCCGCCCCTCGGGGTCCACCCGGAGGTGACCGACCTCCAGCGCGAGTCCCGAACTGCCGGTGTGCAACTTGCCGTCGAGCACCAGCGCCCCGCCGACACCGGTGTGCCCGGTGGCCACGCACAGCAGGTCACGGGCGCCCCGGCCGGCGCCGTGGCGGTACTCCGCGAGCGCGGTGAGATTGACGTCGTTGCCGGTGAGCGCGGGTCCCTCGATCCCGGCGGCCCGCACCTGCTCGGCGAAGACGTCCCGTACCGGGGAGCCGGGCGGCCAGGCGAGGTGCACGGGGTTGAGCGCGGTCCCCTCGGGCTCGGCGACCGCGGACGGTACGGCGAGGCCGGCGCCCACGCAGCGCCGCCCGGTGGCGGCGAGCAGGTCGGCGCCGGCGGCGACGACCGCGCCGAGGATGCCCGCCGGGTCCGCGCCGACCGTCCCGCAGCCGGGGGCGGTCGCGACGATGCGTCCGCCGAGCGCGACCAACGCGGCGCGGAACCCGTCGGAGTGGATCTGCGCCGCGAGCACCACGGGCCCGTCGTCGGCGAGGTGGAGGCGGTGGGAGGGACGACCTTGGGAACCGGTGGCCGCGCTGGGGTGTGAGTCGACGCGGATCAGCCCGAGGGATTCGAGTTCGGCGGCGACCGCGCCGGCCGTGGCACGGGTGACGCCGAGTTCCGCGGTGAGGACGGCCCGGGTGGGGGCCCGTCCCGTGTGCACGAGCTCCAGTGCTGGTCCGAGGGCGCCGCGCCCCCGTTCGAGTCGGGTGCGCGTGGACCCGTCCCCCACCGTCCTCGGTGCCGTCTTGCCGCTCATGGGAGCGAGTCTGTCATGATCGGCGCGCCGCGCGTTCCGCATGCGACCCCCGGGTGCGCGTCTCGGCCGGGACCCGGCCGTTCATGGCGCGATCTCCCCGGTTCGCCGCCCGGAGGACTCCGTCGGACCGCTGGCCCCTCCGTCCGGGCGGTGTGTCCGGACGGAGGGACGGGCAGTGCGGGCGGGCAGTGCGGACGGCTCGACCGGGTCAGCCGCCCTGGGGTGCCGAGTCCGGCTGGAGCGGCAGTTCCCGCGGGACGCCCGTCCGCGAGCTGCGGGCCCGGCCCCGGACGGACAGGGTCCGCGACGGGGGTCGGGCCCGCAGCTCGCGCAGCTCGGCTTCCAGTGCACGTAGTCGTTGATGGGTTCGGAAGAGGAAGTCCACCTTGGTGCGCAGGGCCCAGGGGTCGACGGGTTTGGGGACCAGGTCCGCGACGCCGAGCCGGAGCGCGGCCGACGACAGTGCGGCATCCGGCCCGAAGCCGGTGACCAGGACGATGGGTATGTACTGGGTCTGTTCGACCCGTCGCATGTAGCGGACGACCTCCAGGCTGCCGGCGTCGGGGATCCTGACGTCGATCAGCAGCAGGCCGGTGTTGCCTCTCAGGACTTCCTTCAGTGCCGCGTCACCGCTGGTGGCGCAGACGACCTCGTGGCTGAGCGGGGACAACGCGCTCTCCAGCGCGTAGAGCGTGTCCTCATGGTCGGCGACGATGAGGATCTTGGCGTCCGACGTCATGCCGCATTCCCCTCGCTAGGGCCATTCAGCATATGCCCAGAGCGACAGCGGGGATACTGAGCGTGGGACATCGGTCAGTATCCCGTCCGGAACGGAGCCGTCGACGCATCCGTCGGGGGTGGCGCGTTCCGCCCGGGACGGTCGCCCGCCCCGGGGTGGCGTCAGACGTTCACCGGGGTCGGGGCGGAGCGCAGGACCGTGATGAGTTCGCGGACGGTGGTCGCCATCGCCTCCCGGCCCACGCTCAGGTACTTGCGCGAGTCCACGGCCTCGGGGTGCGCGGCGAGGAAGTCACGGATGGCCAGTGTCATCGCCGCATTCAGTGCCGTGCCCACATTGACCTTGGCGATCCCCCCGGTGACGGCCCGGCGCAGCTCTCCGTCGGGCACGCCGGACGAGCCGTGCAGGACCAACGGCACGTCGAGCGCGATGGCCAGGTCGGCGAGCAGGGCGTGGTCGAGGACGGCGGTGCGGCTGGTCATGGCGTGCGAACTGCCGACGGCGACGGCGAGAGCGTCGACTCCGGACTCGGCGACGAACCGTCGGGCCTCGGCGGGTTCGGTGCGCGCGCCCGGGGCGTGCGCGTCGAGCGGGGGCTCGCCGTCCTTGCCGCCGACCTCGCCGAGTTCGGCCTCGACCCACAGTCCGCGCCGATGGCCCCACTCGGCGGCGGCCCGCGTGGCGGCCAGGTTCTCGGCGTACGGGAGTCGGGCCGCGTCGTACATCACCGAGCTGAACCCGGCGTCGTGGGCCTGCCGCAGCAGGTCGTCGCTCTGGACGTGGTCCAGGTGCAGGGCGACGGGGACGGCGGCCCGTTCCGCGGCGGCGACGGCGGCCCGGGCGAGCGGGAGCAGCCGCCCGTAGCGGAACTTGACGGCGTTCTCGCTGATCTGGAGGACGACGGGGGCGTCCACGGCCTCGGCGCCGGCGATGACCGCCTCGACGTGCTCCAGCGTGATGATGTTGAAGGCGGCGACGGCTCCGCGGGCGGCGGCGGCCTGTGCGACGAGGTCACCTGTTGCTGCGAGGGGCATCGGGGCCCCTCCTTCCTCTTCGTCCGTGCTGTTGGTTCCGTGCGGTGCCCCGGTGGCGCCGGGGCGGTGGGCTCCCGGGCGGGTGTAACGGCCCGTCCGGGAGCCCACGACGCCCGGGGGCTTTGGGCGTGGTGTGACGTGTCAGGAGGCGGTGAGGATCACCGAGCGGGTGAGGTGGCGGGGGCTGTCGGGGTCGAGGCCGCGGGCGGCGGCCACGGCCACGGCGAGCCGCTGGGCGCGCACGAGTTCGGCGAGCGGGTCGAGGCCACCGGGAATCCACTGGGCGCCGGTGGCCCGCACCTGCTCGGCGAGCCCTTCGGGCGCCTCGCCGAACATCCAGGTGGCGGTTCCCTCGGTGGCGATGCTGATGGGGCCGTGCCGGTACTCCATCGCCGGGTACGCCTCCGTCCAGGCGAGGGCGGCCTCCCGCATCTTCAGCCCGGCTTCGTTGGCCAGGCCGACCGTCCAGCCGCGGCCCAGGAACGTGAACTGCTTCCGGTCGACGAGCCCTTCCGGCAGCGGCTCGGCCAGTGCGGTGCGGGCGTCGGCGACGACGGCTTCGGAGTGCAGCCCGAGGTGCGCGCGGAGCAGGGTCAGTGCGGTGGTCGCGAAGCGGGTCTGCACGACGGACCGCTCATCGGCGAAGTCGAGGACCGCGACGGCGTCGGCGGCCTGCATCACCGGCGTTTCGGGATCGGCGGTGACGGCGGTGGTGCGGGTGCCCGGGGGCAGCGCCCCGAGCAGTTCCAGGACCTCGCTGGTGGTGCCGGAGCGGGTGAGCGCCACGACGCGGTCGTAGGGGCGGTGGTGCGGGAACTCGGAGGCGGCGAACGCATCGGTCTCGCCCTGGCCGGCTCCTTCCCGCAGGGCGGCGGCCGCCTGCGCCATGAAGAGCGAGGTGCCGCAGCCGACGAGGGCGACGCGCTCTCCGGGCGCGGGCAGTGCCGCGGTGTGCTCGGTGGCGAGCGCGGCGGCGCGGGTCCAGCACTCGGGCTGGCTGTTCAGTTCGTTCTCGACATGGCTCATGCCGGGTCCCCTCTCCCATGAATGCTTATTTCTGCAAGATACAGCGCACTTTCAAGCATCTTCAAGCATTTCCCTTGCAGGAAGTTACGCTAGGGTCACCTCAACGATCCGGCGACCCGCCCACTGAACGGACCTGAACGGAGCATGTCGATGTCCCGCGACGCCCGATGGAAGGCACTGCTGGAACTGCTGGTGGAGCGGGGGCGCCTCGACGTGGAAGAGGCCGCCACGGCCCTGGAGGTTTCGGCCGCGACCATCCGGCGTGACTTCGACGGGCTCGCCGAGCAGCAACTGCTCGTCAGGACCCGGGGAGGGGCGGTGGCGCACGGGGTGTCGTACGAACTCCCGCTGCGCTACAAGTCCGCACGTCGGGCGCCCGAGAAGCAACGGATCGCGGAGGCGGTCGCCGCACTGGTCACCCCCGGGGAGGCGGTCGGCCTGACGGGCGGAACCACGACCACCGAGGTGGCGCGCGCGCTGGCGGTACGTCCCGAGCTGGCGTCCGGCGCCCCGGCACTGACGATCGTCACCAACGCCCTGAACATCGCCAACGAGTTGGCGGTGCGCCCCCAGTTCAAGATCGTGCTGACGGGCGGCGTGGCGCGTCCGCAGTCCTACGAGTTGATCGGCCCGCTGGCGGACGCAGTGCTACGGCAGATCACCGTCGACGTCGCCGTCCTCGGCGTGGTCGCCTTCGACGTACGGCACGGAGCCTGCGCGCACGACGAGGGCGAGGCGGCCACGAACCGGCTGCTGTGCGAACGGGCCGAGCGGGTGGTGGTCGCCGCCGACTCCAGCAAGCTCGGGGCCCGGGCGTTCGCCCACATCCGACCCGCGGTCGGGGTGGACACCCTGGTCACCGACCGGGCCGCCGACCCCGCCGTGCTCAGCCGCTTCGAGGAAGCGGGCATCACCGTCCTGGCGGTCTGAGGCCCCCACCCACCGAGGGGTCGACCGGGGTGCGCACCGAAGCGACAACGGGACGGTCCGGGTCAGGGGCGGCCCCGGGCACGGTGTCCTTCGTCAGCAGCGTCGCAACGGGCGCCCGGCGGCCGGGATGCGGAACGGGCCTGGTCGGACGGGTAGGGGTAGGCGCGGGCCGGCAGCAGAGGGGCGAGTTCGGCGCGGGTCCGGCCGGTGGTCAACTCGTCGAACCGGGAAGGCGGCAGCACGCTCGTCGTCAGTTGCCAGGCCAGGCAGGAGACGACACCGGCAAGCCGACCGGTCCGGGTCCTGGTGGCCGACGACGAGGCGATGGTCAGAGCGGGAGTGCGGGCCAGCCTCGCCAGGGACCCCCAGGTCGAGGTGGTCGCCGAGGCGAGCGACGGGCACGAGGCCATCGCGCTCACCCACAGACACCGGCCGGACGTGATCCTGCTGGACATCCAGATGCCCGGCCTGGACGGGCTGAGGACAGCGGCGCGGCTCCATCGGGAGTCGGCTGCGGTCGGTGTGATCATGCTGACGACCTTCGGTCAGGACGAGTACGTCATCCGCGCCCTGGAGGAGGGTGCCGACGGCTTCCTGCTGAAGGCGGACGACCCGAGGGAACTCCTCAACGGCGTGCGTGCGGTGGGAGCCGGCGGAGCCTACCTGTCCCCGCGGGTCGCCGGCCGGGTCATCGCCGGGCTGCGCGCCCACCGGGCGGCACACTTGGAGCGGCTCACGGAACGGGAGCGCGAGGTGCTGGCCGGAGTCGGCACGGGGCTGTCCAACGCGGAGATCGCGAGCCGGCTGCACCTCGTCGAAGGCACGGTGAAAGCGCACGTCAGCGCGATCCTGGCGAAGCTGGGCGCACGCAACCGGGTGAGGCGGCGATCTCCGCGTACGAGGCCGGTCTGGTCCCGTCAGTCCCCCGCTGACCCGGGGTCGGCTCCCCGCAGCGACGGGATGGTCTTCGCGGCCGTGGCCCGGCCGGCCGTACGGACCGCGCCCGCGGGCGCCCACCACCGCAGGCCCTGCCGAAGGCCACGCGCAGGACCGAACGGCAGGCTCCTGCCCGCGCCGCACACCCACAAGTCCACACGACCCCCCAGGGGAACCCCCAGGCACTCGCACAATCAAACGCACGCCCCTTGTTCGGGCCCGACCCGGCCCCTACCCTGACTTTGTGCCGATACTAAACAAACTCGCCGCCTCCTCCCGGGCCGGCGGGTCGACCCCCCTGCGGTCCAACCCCCGCACCGCCCTCACCGCCTTCTTCGCCCTGGACGGCTTCGTCTTCGCCGGATGGGTCGTCCGGATCCCCGCCATCAAGGAACAGACCGGCGCCTCCGCCACCTCGCTCGGTCTCGCCCTGCTGTGCCTCTCCGCCGGCGCCGTCGTCACGATGACGCTCACCGGCCGGCTCTGCCGCCGCTTCGGCAGCCTCCGGGTCACCATCGCGTGCGCGGCGCTGATGTCCCTGAGCGTGCTCCTGCCGCCACTGGCCCGGTCCGCGACCACGCTGGGCATCGTGCTCCTCCTGTTCGGTGCGGCCTACGGCTCCCTGAGCGTGGCCCTGAACAGTGCGGCGGTGAACGTGGTGCTCGCGGTCCGGCGCCCGCTCATGCCCGCCTTCCACGCCGCGTACAGCCTGGGCGGCATGGTCGGCGCGGGGCTCGGCGCGCTGCTCGCGGGCTCCCTGTCCCCCACCCCCCACCTGATCCTGCTGGCGACGATCGGCCTTTCGGTGACCGTCGTCGCGGCGCGCCCCCTGCTCCGCCACGGCATCCCCGATCCGACGCCCGACCCGGCCCCCGGCAACGGCACCGCCCCGCGCACGGTGCACCGCCGCATGGACCGTCGGACCCGACGCCTGGTGCTAGTGCTCGGCCTGATCGCCCTGTGCACGGCGTACGGCGAGGGTGCCCTCGCCGACTGGGGCGCCCTGCACCTGGAGGACGACCTGGGCGCCCATCCCGGTGTCGCGGCGGCCGGTTACTCGTGTTTCGCCCTGACCATGACGATCGGTCGGTTTTCGGGTACTGCACTCCTCGAACGGCTGGGGCGCACCCGCACGCTGGTGGCGGGCGGGCTGACCGCGTCCGTGGGGATGCTCGCCGGTGCGCTCGCGCCGACCGTGTGGGGCACGCTCCTCGGCTTCGCCGTCACCGGCCTGGGTCTCGCGAACCTCTTCCCGGTGGCCATCGAGCGCGCCGGAGCCCTCGCCGGCCCGAACGGCATCGCGGTGGCCTCGACCCTCGGGTACGGCGGGCTCCTGTTGGGCCCGCCCGCCATCGGCTTCATGGCGGACTGGTTCACCCTGCCCTCGGCACTGACCAGCGTCGCGGTCCTGTCGGCCGCGGCCGCGCTGATCGCCTACGGAATGCGGTCGAGCGACCGGGGCTGAGGCACGGCGGCCCCCACCACGGGGCTACGGGGTCCCGGCGGCGTCTGCGTTGGCGATCATCCTGCGCAGCACCTTGAGCGTGACCACGTACTCCTCGTCGCTGATGCCGTCGTGGACCACGGCCCGGAGTTCGCTCACCAACGCACGCAGCCGCACCCTGGCGGCTTCCCCCGCGTCGGTGAGGTGGAGACGGGCTCCGCCGTCGGTCCGCAGCCACCCCCGGTGGAGCAGTTGGGCGACGACGCGGGGGATCTCGTGCGGACCGTCGGCGAGGGGCGACAGTCGGGCGGACGTCTCGTCCGGGCTCGGCGGTTCGGGGCTGTACTTGACGGTGTTGAGCACCCAGTACTGCGGCTGCGTGACGTCGATCCCGGCCATCGCGTCACGCAGCTGCCGGGTGACGACCGCGTGGGCCCGGCCGCTCCAGTAGCCGATGGGCTGGCTGGCCAGCTCGTCGTCGGTGGCGGCCGGATCGGCTGGTGCCTGGTCGGTGCTTGCGCCGTTCGAGGAGTCCATGGTCACGACGTTACCCGCGGGCGAACGGGGCCCGCGGGCGGGCGCGGTGCGCATCGGCGGGGCTCAGGGGGTGCAGACCACGCTCTTGCACTGGGCGGCCTGACCGTTGCCGCTGGCCAGGTTTCCTCCGCCGTCCACATTGCCCGGGTCGGCGGAAACACCCCAACTGTTGTTGTTCCGAGCGGTGTTGCCCTGGATGGTGTGGCCGGCCTTCGAGACGGCGATGCCATCGCCCTTGTTGGTGCTGGTGGTGTTGCGGACCAACCGGTTGCCGTTGCCGGGGGTCGCGTCGCCGACCACGTAGATGCCCCGTGAGTTGTTCCGGTTGGCCTGGTTGAGCTCCAGACCGTTGTTGAGCGACTGCGTCAGGGTGATCCCGTCCCCGGTGGTGTCGTTCGCGGTGTTGGACTGGATGAGGTTGTTGTTGGCGAAGCTCAGCTCGATGCCGCCGGTGTTCGCGCTGACGTCGTTGCCGGTGACCGTGTTGCCGTGCGAGGACTGGAGGACGATTCCGCTGTCGCCGCTGCCCCGGACCGTGTTGGAGACGATGCGGTTGCCGGTGGAGTTGGCGACGGTCAGCCCGGCGTCCGCACTCCGGGTGGACGAGTTGCCCTGGACGAGGTTGTCGTTCGAGCCGAGCCGCAGGACGATCGCGCCGTCGCTGCTGCCGCCGACGGTGTTGGTCAGCAGGCTGTTCCCGCTGGAGCCCTCCAGGACCAGGCCGGCGCCGCCACTGCCGGTGACCTGGTTGCCTTCGAGGCGGTTGCCGGGGGAGTTCTGGACGAACACGCCCTCGCCCTGGTTGGCGTTGAGCGTGTTGCCGGCTATCACGTTGTCCCGTGACCCGCCGGATATCAGGATGCCTCGCTTGGCCTGTCGTTCGACGAGGTTGTTGCGCACCCGGTTGTTGTTGACGGCACTGTTGAGTTCGATGCCGGAGAACTCGTTGTTCTGGACGGTGATCTTCTCGACGATGTTGCCCGACGTTCCGGGATTGAGCCGCACTCCGTGGTCGAACTCCTGCACGCGGGCGGGAGTGCTGCTGCCGTTGGTGAGGGTGACGTTGGCGAAGCCGTCGTTGCGGATGCCGACGCCCAGACCGACGCCGTCGACCGTGCGCCCGTTGAGGTCGACGGTGATGCCGACGGCGCCGACGACCAGGCCGTCACCGGGGCAGTTGAGCAGGTCGGCGGTGAGGACGACGCTGGTCGTGACGGTCTGACCGCAGGACAGTGGCGAGGCGTGGGCAGCGTGCGCGGGCGTCAACACGGTGATGAGCGCGGCGGCCCCCACCGCCGCGAACCACCCTGAAGACAGCTTCCGGGAAACACGGATCATGCCGGGACTCCTTCTGCCGTGGCGTTGCGGACCGGCCTCGCCGATCGGGCACGGACCCCTTGCGGGGCACGACGAGACGGACGGCCCGCCTTTCGCACAGGGTCAAGCGAAAGCATCCGTAGGGAAATGAGGCGGCAAAGAATGGCCTGCGGCGGGCGAAGGATGACCGGATCGCCGTTCGGTGTGCGGCTGCGGTGCCCGCTCACCGAACACTTCCTCAGGCCCCGCGCAACGTCCGTCCGAGCACCGCGCGTTGGGCCGGCAGTGCACCCGCGTGCGCTTCCCGCCCCTTGGGCGTCAAGCGCACCTGGACACCCCGCCGGTCCCGCGCGCACATGCCGCGCTCCACGAGCCCGTCCCGCTCCAGCCGGCCGATCAGCCGGGACAGCGCGCTCTGGCTCAGATGGACGCGCGCGGCGATCTCCTGGACGCGGTGCTCCCCGACTCTGCCCTGCTCCTCGTACTCGGCGAGGACGTCGAGCACCTCGAAGTCGCTGACGCCCAGGCCGTACCGGTGGAGTTCCCGGTCCAACTCGCACATGGTGCGCGCGTGCAGCGTCAGGATCTCCCGCCAGCGGTCCACGAGGGGGTGTTCGGAGGACTTCACGGTCATGGCGGGCAACCGTAGCAGGGGGTGGGTGAAGGAGGTGTGAGGTTTCGACGCGTACACAACAGCTGGCCGGTTCGTGACGGCTGGGGTCCTTCTCATCCGGTGTGCCCCGACGTCCATACGCCCCGTTGAGACGGGGTCAACGGTGCAGGACGGTCCCCTCAACCCCTTTTGCACCAGTGAGAACTTCCTCATCACCGGAGTGCGCGTCGACGGCCCCCGAGACGGCTTCCGGGGCGCGCCGGAGCCGCCCGGCTTCGGAGACGGCCCCGAGGACTCGGCTATGCGCTCCGGGGCGCCGGCCGTGCACGAACGAGCGCCCTCAGCATCGCCGCACCCGCACCCACCGCCGCGAGGTGGAGGACCGCCGCGAGCGCGAGGTTCTCCGGGAGGGCCGCATCGGCCGGCTGCGCAACCGCCAGGTACAGGGTGAACGGAAGCTTCCAGCCGCTCCAGGCGAACAACGAGCCCGAGCCGAGCCAGCCGAGCGCCATCGGGCCCCACCGGGGGATCCCCGCGGGCCGGCCCCGCAGGACGGCCCAGGTGGCGACGGAAGCGACCAGGGCCCAGAGCCCGAGGAGGCCGGACAGCGTGTTCCAGGCGAGGTCCCGTTCCCCGGGGCGGGCGACACCCACGGTGCCGCCGACCGCCCAGTACAGCCAGACGAGACCGACCGTGGCGCCGACCACCACCACCCACGGCGGCACCCCGAACGCATCCCTTCCGCCCTGCCCGAGCCGACCGACGAACGCGTCCGGCCAACGCCGCCGCAGGTACGCGGGGAGCGCGAGGGCCAACCCCAGCCCCATGCCGACGAATCCGATCTGCACCAGCGCGGCCTCCCAGCCCGGCATCGACGGGCCCGGGTCGGTCCCCGTTTCCCGACGGTCGTCCGCCGAGCCCAGGAGCGAACCGAGAACGGCGTACGGCAGCACCGGAACGAGGAACCCCGTCCCGACCCAGGCACAGAAGACGAACGGCGCCCCCGGAATCCGCATCCCCCAGGGCCTCACCAGCGCGAGTGCCACGGCGATCCCGACCCCGGCCATGGCGATCGTCGCGCTGTTGAGCACCACCCACTCCGCCTTGCCGAACCCGGCCCCGACCGGCAGCAGCCCCAGGAGCGAACCGACCACCCACGACACCTTGATCAGCAAGTAGGGCGCCAACGCCAGCGCAGCCCCGTACGCAGCGCGTTGCCCGACCCGATCCCACCGGCTCACCAGAACTCCCGTCTACGGCAAAGGAGTTCCAGCCTCGTTCAGCACCCCACCCGCGGGCGTCAACCGCCGGTCGCATCCGTGTCATCACCTGGGATGACTTGGCAAGGGGTCCTCAACCGAGCCAGCCCGGCCGGACGAGTCCGGACTCGTAGGCGAGGACGACGAGTTGGGCACGGTCCCGGACCGCCAGCTTCACCATCGCCCGGCTCACGTGGGTCTTGGCGGTGAGCGGACTGACGACGAGTCGCCGGGCGATCTCCTCGTTCGACAGGCCCATCCCGACGAGGGCCATCACCTCGCGTTCCCGGTCGGTGAGCGGGTCCAACGACGCCGCCGCCTCGGGCACCTTGGAACGGGCCGCGAACTCCGCGATGAGCCGACGGGTCACCCCGGGCGACAGCAGTGCGTCCCCGGCCACCACCGCCCGCACGGCGCGCAGCAGTTCCTCCGGTTCGGTGTCCTTGACCAGGAACCCCGAGGCACCCGCCCGGATGGCCTCGAAGACGTACTCGTCCAGCTCGAAGGTGGTGAGCATGACCACGCGGACCGCGTCGGCGTCCGGGTCCCGGGCGATGCGGCGGGCCGCCGCCAGGCCGTCGAGCCGCGGCATGCGGATGTCCATGAGGACCACGTCCGGCCGTAGCTCCCGGACCATCCGCACGGCCTCCTCGCCGTCGGCGGCCTCACCGGCGACCTCGACGTCCGGCTGAGCGTCCAACAACGCCCGGAACCCCGCCCGGACCAGGGCCTGGTCATCGGCGAGCAGTACGCGGATCACGGGCCCTCCCGGGGCGGCTCGACGGGCGGCTGCCGCGTCACGAAGGGCAGGTCGGCACCCACCCGGAACCCGCCGTCCGGCCGGGCCCCCGCTTCGATGGTGCCACCGAGCGCTGCGGCCCGCTCCCGCATCCCGGCGAGTCCGTTGCCGCTGCCGCCCGCCTCCGCCGCGGTCGCCGGGCCGTCGTCGTCGACGCGCAGCAGCAGGTGGCGGTCGTCCCCGTAGCGCACCAGCACGCGGGCCCGTCGCGAACCCGAGTGCCGCACCACGTTGGTGAGTGCTTCCTGGACGATCCGGAACGCGGCCAGGTCCGTCCCGGGCGGCAGCGGGCGGGGAGTGCCCTCGGTGGTGACCTCGACGGCGAGTCCGGCACGGGCCGCCTGCTCGGCCAGTTCGGGGAGCCGGTCGATGCCGGGAGCGGGCGCGAGGGGGGCGGTGCCCGGTGTGCGGAGCGCGTCGAGGACCTGCCGGACCTCGCCGAGGGCCTCCTTGCTCGCCCCCTTGATGGTGGTCAGCGCGGTCCTGGCCTGCTCCGGATCGGAGTCCAGCAGGGCCAGGCCCACGCCCGCCTGCACGTTGATCACGGAGATGCTGTGGGCGAGGACGTCGTGCAGTTCACGGGCGATCCGCAGGCGCTCCTCGTCGGCGCGGCGGTGCGCCGCCGCCCTGCGCTCGGCCCGCTCGCGGTGCCACTGTTCCCGGCGGACCCGGCCCAGCTCCGACACCGCGAGGATGGCCACCAGCCAAGCGCCGATGATCACCTCGCTGCCCCAGGGGGCGGCTGCGTCACCGGTCGGCGGCAGCCAGCGGGTCGCTGCGTGCGACACCAGCAGGTGCCCCGCCCACCAGAGTCCGACGGCCGTCCACGCGGCGCGCCGGTGGCCGGCCACCACCGCACTGAAGCAGGCCACGGCCAAGGTCAGGAACACCGGCCCGTAGGGGAATCCGGCGGCGAGGTAGACGAGCGCCCCCAGCGCGGTGCCGAAGACGACCGCGACGGGGTGGCGCCACCGGGCCGCGAGGAGCAGTCCGCACCCGACCAGCAACAGTCGACCGGCGACTCCGAGGGGCTCGCGGTCGGGCTGGGCCTGGGCCGCGAAGTTGGTGCCGATGAGGGCGACCGCGGTGACGAGGAGGGTGGAGCGCCAGGGCCACCGCGCGCCGGCCCCGGTTCCCGTCGGACCCTCGTCCGTCCCGTCGCCCCGCCCCGGCCCGGTCCACCACCGCCACGGCGGGCCCTCCCGGTCCGGGCCGTCGTCGTCGTCGTGCACGCGCCGCTCTCCCATGGCGCTCACGCTAGACGTCCGGGGTGCTCGGGGCGTCGACCGAACGAGGTGGGCCCGGGTACTCCCTGGGGAGTACCCGGGTACCCGTGCCGCGGGCGGGCGGCTGCGGTCAGCGGTTGATCGACGACAGTACGCGTCCCGCCATCGGATGGGTCCGCACGATCTCCCCGAGGGTGCTGGTGCCCCGGGTGATCCGGGTGAACGCCTTCCAGGCCGGTCGGAATCCGGTCAGCGCGGCGTGCAGCATCCCCGGCCGCCGTTCGAACAGGGACATCATGCGCTTGCCGACGCTCATCTCGACGCCCAGGCCCGCCTTGACCGCGAACGCGTAGTTGAGGGCCTGCCGCCGGGCGTCGACGGCGTCGTGCGACTCGGCGATGCGCACCGCCCACTCACCGGCCAGTCGGCCCGAGCGCAGGGCGAAGGAGATGCCCTCGCGGGTCCACGGCTCCAGCAGCCCGGCCGCGTCACCGCAGACCAGCACGCGCCCCCGGGACAGCGGCGAGTCGTCGCTGCGGCAACGGGTGAGGTGACCCGAGGAGATGCTCGGTTCGAAACCGGCGAGCCCGAGGCGGGCGATGAAGTCCTCCAGGTACCGCTTGGTGGCGGCGCCCTCGCCGCGGGCGGAGATGACCCCCACGGTCAGGGTATCGCCCTTGGGGAACACCCACCCGTAACTGCCGGGCATGGGGCCCCAGTCGATGAGGACCCGCCCCTTCCAGTCCTCGGCGACCGTCGGCGGCACCGGGATCTCGGCTTCGAGCCCCAGGTCGACCTGGTCGACCTTGACCCCGACGTGCGCCCCTATCCGGCTGGCGCTGCCGTCCGCGCCGACGACGGCCCGCGCGAGCAGGGTCTCGCCGCTCTGGAGGACCACGGCGACCGTACGCCGGTCGGGAACGGCCGAGCCGTGCTGCTCGACCCGGGTGACCGTGGCCCCGGTACGGAGTTCGGCGCCCGCCTTCTGCGCGTGCTCCACCAGTTGCTGGTCGAACTCGGGACGGTTGATCAGGCCGAACAGGGTGTGCTTCGACCGGCGGGTCCGGCTGAACTTGCCGTCGAGGGTGAAGGTCACCGCCTGTACCCGGTCCTGTAGGGGCAGTTCGAAGCCGGGCGGCAGCGCGTCGCGCGAGGGGCCGATGATGCCGCCGCCGCACGTCTTGTAACGGGGCAGTTCGGCCTTCTCCAGCACGAGGACGCTGCGCCCCGCCACTGCCGCCGCATAGGCGGCACAGGCCCCTGCGGGTCCCGCCCCGACCACGACGACGTCCCAGACGTGACGGGCCTCGTCCGAAGTGTTCTCGCTGCTCACGTTGGTCTACCGCTCCGATCCCACAGCTTGCCGCGCTTCCATCAGGCATCCTACGGCGGGCGCCGCCGCTTGCCGCTGTGGGAGGATCATCGGCGCCCGGTACGTGACCTCCACCGGTAGCGCACGGGCACCTCCCCGCGGACCCAGCGTCCCGCCCCGTACACGAGTACCAACGTCGCACCCTCCAGGAGCGTGCCCATGTCGCCGAATCCGCTCGCCGCAACCGTCGCTTCGCTGATGCCGAGGGCCCGCACCGACCTCGCCGAACTGGTGGCCTTCAGGTCGGTGGCGGACTTCACCCAGTTCCCGAAGGGCGAGAGCGAGGCGGCGGCGCGCTGGATCGTGGACGCCCTGCACGCCGAGGGCTTCCAGGACGTGGCCCTCCTCGACACGCCGGACGGCACCCAGTCGGTGTACGGCCACCTGCCCGGTCCCGAGGGCGCACCGACGGTGCTGCTGTACGCGCACTACGACGTGCAGCCGCCGCTCGACGAGTCGGCGTGGTCGACTCCGCCGTTCGAGCTGACCGAGCGGGACGGCCGCTGGTACGGGCGTGGCTCCGCCGACTGCAAGGGCGGGCTGGTGATGCACCTGGTGGCGCTGCGGGCGCTGAAGGCGCGGGGTGGCGTGCCGGTGGGGGTGAAGATCATCGTGGAGGGTTCCGAGGAGCAGGGCACCGGAGGGCTCGAACGGTACGCCGAGCAGCATCCGGAGTTGCTGCGCGCGGACAGCATCGTCATCGGTGACGCCGGCAACTTCCGGGTGGGGCTGCCGACGGTGACCACGACCCTGCGCGGGATGACGATGGTCCGGATCGAGATGGAGACCCTGGAGGGCAATCTGCATTCGGGGCAGTTCGGTGGAGCGGCCCCGGACGCGCTCGCTGCGCTGATCCGCGTCCTCGACTCGTTGCGCGCACCGGACGGTTCGACCACGGTGGACGGACTGTCCGGCGGGGGGACGTGGGAGGGCCTGGCGTATCCGCCGGAGTCGTTCCGCGCGGACGCCCGGGTGCTGGACGGGGTGGACCTCATCGGTTCGGGTACGGTCGCGGACCGGATCTGGGCGCGGCCGGCGGTGACGGTCCTGGGCATCGACTGCCCGTCGGTGGCGGACGCGACGCCGTCGGTGCAGGCGCGTGCGCGGGCCCTGGTGAGCCTGCGGGTGCCGCCGGGCGTGGACGCCGCCGAGGCGACCCGGCTGTTGGTCGCGCACGTCGAGTCCCGTACGCCGTGGGGGGCGCGGGTGCGGGTGGAGCAGAGCGGCGAGGGCCAGCCGTTCCGTGCGGACCCGTCGAGTCCGGCGTACCGGGCCATGGCCGAGGCGATGAGCACGGCGTACCCGGGCGAGCGGATGCAGTACGCCGGGCAGGGTGGTTCGATCCCGTTGTGCAACACGCTCGCCACCCTGTACCCGCAGGCGGAGATCCTGCTGATCGGGCTGAGCGAGCCGGAGGCCCGCATCCATGCGGCCGACGAGAGCGTGTCCCCGCAGGAACTGGAGCGGCTGGCCCTGGCGGAGGCCCTGTTCCTGACGGGGTACGCGCGCATCTGACGGTGGGGGGCGCGGGGGTCGTCACCCCCGCGCCCCTCGGTGACGGCCGGTCCGGTGCCGACGGCGTCCCCGTCCCGTCCGGCGTCGGTGCTCCGCCCCTCGGGTGCCGGGGTGACGGGCATCGGCGGGGCTCCTAGACCGGTGCGCCGGCCTCCAGGTAGACGGGCGCGCCCTGTTCCCTGGCGCGCAGCGCCCAGCGCAGGCGCGCGTGGTGCTCGGGGGGCAGCAGCCGCCCGGCCTCGTCCTCGGTGACGAAGCGGCAGTCGCGCAACTCGGTGTCGGGCAGGAGCAGCCGGTCCGTCGCGGTGGGGTCGAGACGACCGCCGTCGAAGAGGAAGCGCAGCCCCCCGTAGCGGGGCGGCGCCGGCGGCTCCCAGTCGACCACGAGCAACCGGGGCATGCCGTCGAGGCGGAGCCCGGTCTCCTCTTCCACCTCGCGCAGCCCCGCGCGGGCGGGTGCCTCTCCGGGTTCGACGACCCCGCCGGGGAACTCCCAGCCGGCCTTGTACGTCGGATCGACCAGGAGGACGCGGCCGCGGGCGTCGAAGAGGAGCACTCCGGCGGCCACCGTCTCCGCGGTGGGTTGGGGTGTCTGCACGATGTGGACGGCGGGTGCGGCACCGCTGCGGACGGCCTCGGCGATCCGGACGGCCGTTTCGTGCGGGCTGAGCCTGCCGTTGTCGATGAGGTGGGCGTCCGCGGTGAGCCACGATCCCAGGGCGGCCAGGTAAGGCTCCACGTGGTCGTGGCTCCGCCGTCGGACGCACGTCTGGCGGTCCACCGGGCCGGACGGGACCTCCCGCTGTTCGATCCGCTCTCGCAGGATCGTTTCGGCCGGTGCCAGCAGGAGGTGGCGCACGGCGATCCGCCGGGAGGCGAGCGCGCCGAAGATCTCGTCCCGGTAGTCCTGGCGCAGCAGGGTCACGGGGACGACGAGGACCCCGCCGACCTCGGCGAGGAGGGCCGCGGCGGTGTCCACCACCAGACGGCGCCAGATCGGCAGGTCCTGGTAGTCGCTGACCTCGTCGAGGCGTTTGGGCGGCAGCAGTTGGGACAGCGCACCGCCGATCGCCTCGGGGTCGAAGAGCGTGCTGTTCGGGATCAGCTCGATCAGTTCCCGTGCGGTGGTCGTCTTGCCCGCACCGAACGCACCGTTGATCCAGACGATCACGGTTCCCCCTCTTCTGTCGGCCCCTGAGGCTTGCCCGCAACACCCTGTCACGGAAACCAGGATGCGCCGAAGGGACCGTACCCGCAGTTCCTCAAGGGCACTGCGGCACCCTCGTACCCACCCGTCGAACCGGTGGTGACCTGCTCCGACGGTCGAACCAGGGGGCGGGTCGGGGCCCGGTGGGAGCGGGACGGGAGCCGTGGAGGAGTCACGGGGTAGGTCGGCCTCCTCCACGGCGCCCGGTCCGGACGTGCTCGGCCGGATGCCGGCCTGGCACGTGTCAGACGGACACGACGGCCTTGTTCCTCATCAGGAAGTCACCGACGTAGTCCTCGTGGGGCAGGTTCCCGTCGCTGTGCACGGTGGGGGCGTTGACGTGGACGTTGCGCACGCTCGGGTCGCGCAGCAGCGCACCGATCAGGTCCTCGTCCCGGGTGACGGCGTTGACGACCAGTGAGTCACGGAGCGGACCGATGCCGTCCGCCGCGGTCCAGGGGGCCACCCAGACGCAGGGGAAGGGCAGTTCGGTGGCGAGGAGCCGGTCCTGGGGGTCCGCGACGGCGAACACCGCCGGGCCGAGCACCACACCGCCGTCGGGATGGACGGTGGTCACCTCCTGGAGGGGGATCAGCGGGCGTGCGTGGGAGGCGTGGCGCTCCAGGTACCCGATCAGCGCGTCCGCCGACTCACGGGACACCCGGGGGCCGAGGTGCCGGGGGGTGGTCTGGTGTACGCCGGCGCGAGCGCGCAGCACCGCCGCGAGGTCACGGGCGAACTGTTCGTGGTCACCCTCCACCAGCACCGCGGTGGTGTTCACGCAGGCGGAGCCGGACAGGGCGCTCACCGAGTCGGCCACGGCGGCGAGGGTCGCCGGGGAGAGGCGGTCACGGGCGACGAGCGTCTTGGAGCGGCCCGGTCCGCCGACCTTGACGGTCGGTGAGGAGCCGTAGGCGTTCGCGATCTCGTCGCCGCCGTAGGCGAGACCGAGGTCGGCGCGGCGCAGCAGGGTGGACACTCCCCCGTGCGTGGTCGGGAGGTACACCGCGGCGGTGTCCGGGAAGCCCGCCGCCCGGAGCGCCTCGATGACCCGGTGGGCGGTGAAGGGTTCGCGGCGCGAGGGGCGCACCGCTACGCGGTACCCGAGGGCCAGCGCCTGGAGCCAGCCGTTCTGGATCGTGGGCGTGTTGCCGGAGAGCACGGCGGCGAGCGTCTCGCCCCGTCGGGTCCACACGCCGCTGCCCGTTCCGTCGGCGGCCTCCTGCCAGGTGCGGACCGAGCCGTGGGGCCGGGCGCGGTCGGCCCGGTCGGGCGCTTGTGCGATGGCCGCGGCGACGGCGCGACCCAACTCCTCGGTGAGCGGGACGTTGTGTCCGGACACGCGGTTGACGTACGCGCAGTGTTCCGCGAACGAGAGTCCGCCGAGGACGTCGTCCAGGAACCGCCGGGACGCCTCGACGAGCCTGGCGGCGCGTTCCCGGGCGGGTAGCGGGGCGGCGGCGGCCTGGGCCCGGACGCTCTGCGAGAGGAGCAGGTCGGGGCTGAGCGACAGGGAGGCCAGCGGGGAACCGTCGAGGGCGTGGACGGTCTCCCGGGCCCGGGTGCTGAGCCGTCCCCGGTGCGTCAACAGCGGCAGTTCCAGGACGTCTTCGGCCGGCCGGGCGGCGCGGGACGGGACGCGGGAGGGGGCCCCCATCTAGTACACCCCCTGGATGACCGGCTCCCCGTCGAACGCGGCGAGCGGTCGTGGCGAGCCGAGGGCGTCCCCGACGGCCCCTTCGGGTGCGGGCACCCGGATCGCCGAGTCCCGTTCCACGTTGTTGGGGATGAAGACCCCGCTGCTGATGTGCGTCATGCGCACCTGTCCCCGTTCCCCGTACGCCACGGGGAGCCGGGTCTCGGGGTCGACGACGGCGAAGACCACGAACGGGGAGTAGCCGTCGTAGACGGTGTCGGAGGCGTCCTCGGTGGGGCGTGCCCGTGCGGTGGTGAGGACCATGGTGCTGCCGTAGATGTTCTGGATCACCGTGTCGGGCAGGGCGTCCGCGATGAGGTCGTACGTGTCGTCGTCGAGGTGCGCTCCGGCGAAGGCCAGGTACTTCAGGCTCCCCCGCAGCCGGTCGGCGAGTTCGTGGTGGAGGAGCAGTTCGGAGAAGATCGGTGGGGTGGTCGTGATGGCGGCGATGTCCTGGCTGCGTATGACGTGGCCGAGCTGGTCGACCAGGTGAGCGAGGTACGGGTCGGGGCTGTCGCCCGCGGCGATCAGTTTCTTCACCCAGCGCGGGTCGAGGTCCACGGTGTGCAGGACGGACCCCAGGGCCTTCGCCTGGAGGCGGGTGGTGTGTCCGAAGGCGTGCGGGCCCGAGGGCATCGCCACCAGCCACGGCCTGCCGCTGGGGAAGCCCGCCTCGCGCAGTTCGGCGGTCTTCCAGTCGAGGGCCCGGCGCACCCAACGTTCGGTGTAGGGCAGACGTTTGGGCGCGCCCGTGGTGCCGCCGGTCTCGAACACGGAGGGGACGGGTTCGTGCGCCAGTCCCTGGGGGACGAGGTCGGCGACGGGCCGGTCCCGCAGGTGCTCGGCGATGTCGGGGAACCTGGCGAGGTCGGCGTAGGAGCGGATGTCGGTGAGGGGGTCGAAGTCGAGCGTCTTGGCGAGCTCCAGCCACAGCGGTGAGCCGGTTTCGGGCGAGAAGTGCCAGTCCAGCGCGGCCTGCAGGTACGCGTCGGGGTCGATCGTCGCGGAGTCTTCGAGGGCGAGGAACGGAGCGGTCATGGGGTACTCCTTGTCGGGGGCCGGCGTCGGCTCATACGAACCAGCTGCCCAGGACCCGCGCGGTCTGTTCGGGGTTGAGACGGGGGTCCAGCAAGGTCCGGTAGCGGGCCGGTTCGTGCGGCTCGTGGCCGTCCTGGGTGCACTCGTGGACGTCCTCGGGCGTGGCCTCCAGGTGGAGTCCGGCAGGGCGGTGGCCGGCGTCGACGAGGATGCGCTGGAACTGCGTCAGCTCGTCGACGATGTGCTCGACGTGACGGGTCTTGAACCCGTGGGTGCCGGTGACCGTGTTGCCGTGCATGGGGTCGCTGATCCAGTGCACGTTCTCGACCCGGCTGTGCACGCTCCGTACGAGGGCGCCCAGTTGCTCGATGTTCCGGTGTCCCATGCGGGCGATGAAGGTGAGTTTGCCCGGCTCGTCACGGGGGTTCAGCCGGACCGCCAGCTCCGCCGCCTCGTCCGGCGAGAGGTCGGGGCCGACCTTCACGCTGACGGGGTTGCTCAGGGTGGCCGCGACGGCGATGTGCGCCCCGTCGGGCTGTCGGGTGCGGGCGCCGATCCACGGCCAGTGGGTGGTGGCGAGGTGGTGCCCCGACTCGCCCCGGCGGAGGAACCGCAGTTCGTAGTCGAGCAGGAGCATCTCGTGGCTGGTCCAGATCGGATCGAGGTTCGCGGTCGCCCGGTGGTGGTCCGCGATGGCCGCGTAGGAGGTCTGGGCGGCGGCGTGGGCCTGGGCGATGCGGGCCGGTGCGGGTCTGCGCGACTTCCGGTCGGGACGGGGGGAGTTGACGATGGGGCCGCGGTAGCTGGGCAGGCTCACTCCGCCCACCACCTCGTGGTCCTGGGAACGGGGCTTGGCGTACTGGCCGGCGAGGCGCCCGACGCCGATGACGTGGCGCCCGGTGTGCGTCCGTAGGTGTGACCGGAAGTGGGTGAGGAAGGCGATCATGCTGCGGGTGTCGGCGTCCACGTCGTGGTCGATGTCCTCGACGCAGTGGCCGAGTTGCAGGATCAGCCCTCCTCCGGCATCCAACTGGGCCAGTTCACTGCGGAGTTCGGTGACGGACCCGGGGCTGACGAGGTCCTGGGGAGCAAGCGCGCGCAGGGTGGCCCGCAGAGCTTCGCGGTCGGGCCAGTCGGGCTGTTGGCGTGCGGGGAGCCCGCGGAATCGGTCCCAGTTCGTCTCTGCGAGTGCGTGGCTGTCGAGTCCGGTGGTGGGTCCGGTCATGGAAGTCATCCTTCGGGATCGGGGTGGTGGCCGCCGGCGGGTCGGGGGCGTGCACGGGAGGTGGTCCACACGCATCCGTTGCCGCTCGGGCCCTCGGTCAGTTCGTGTGCGGCGCGCAGTCCCTTCTTGGTGATCATTCCGGTCGTCGCCGGCACGCAGTACTCGCACGGGGACCGGAGGGTCAAGGTGACACCGCGTTCGCGGGCCAGTTCGCGGTACTCCCAGATGGCGCAGCGCGAGATGCGCAGCACGGCGCGCTCGGGTCCGTTCTCGACCCACTCGGTGTCGGAGCCGTAGAGGTCCGCCTGGGCGTTGAGCCGTTCCAGCGGAACGACGGCGTCGTGCTTGGGGGCGGGGTCGACGGCCGCGTAGATGGTGCTGTTGGACGCCGCCCAGGAGGCGAGGTCGTCGAGGCCGAAGTGGCCCACGACGAACTTCTCCATCAGGGCCTGCCCGCGGAAGAACGCCGCCTTCCACTCCTCTTCCCCCTCGCCCTGAGGCAGCCCCTCGAAGATGGCGTGCTTGACCCTCAGGAGGTCCTGCATGTGCAGCCCCGCCCGGGCTTCGACGACGAACCGGGTCAGGCCGGCCTCCCCCTCGAACAGGCGGCGTTTCCACAGGGCGGTGCGTGCGCCGTCGGGGGGTGTCTCCTCGGGTGGCACTGCGCGCGTGTCCGCGTCGACGGTGGACGCCCGCTTGCAATCGGTCATGCGTGGCTACCTCTCCTGATTCCTGGACGTGCTCTGCGGGTGGACGGATCGCACGCGCCCGGGTGTCCCGACGGGCCCGTCGGGACACCGGAGCGTTCCGGGTGGGCAGCCGGGCCCTAGGGGCGCGGGAAGGAGCCCGTGGTGGCCGGTCGGCGGTGCGCAGCGCTGTGCGGGGCCGGGGTGCCGCTGCCCCGCAGTCGGGGGACGACTCCTTCGCAGAGCGCGTCGAAGTCGTTGCCGAGGATCAGTTGGAAGCCGTCGACACCGCCCTCGTCGTACCACCGGCGCATCTCGTCCCCGATCTGCTCGGGGGTGCCCACGAACCGTGCGTGCTCGGCGAGGCCGACCGCCTCCGCCGCGAACTCCCCGACGGTCCGGCCGCCCGCCCGGGCGAGGTCCCACAGCGGCAGGTAGCGCGAACCGTGCGTCGCGAAGACCTCGTCGGGGTCCTCGGGAAGCACCTGGGCGGGCAACCGGTCGGCCGGACCGAGGCCGTCCAGGTGCAGCCCGGGGTACCGTGCCCGTACTTCGTCGAGTGCGAGCCGCCCGCCGTGGGCGCCGGCGTGCGCGCGCTGGGCGCGGAGCAGCCGTTCGGCCTCGTCCTCGGTGCCGACGACGTGCACGTAACTGCCGGGCAGCAGGGCGACCGCGTCCTCGGGTCGTCCGGCTGCCCGTGCCTCGCGGCGGAGGATGCGTCGTAGTTCCTGCGCCGCGCCGAGGGTGGCGGTTCCCGCGAAGACGCCGTCGGCGGTGCGGGCGGCCAGCCGTAGCCCTTCGAGTGACGAGGTGGCCTCCAGGGTGAACGGGAACGCGGGCGAGTAGGGCGCCATGTCGATGGGGCCGGTCTGGTCGTAGAACTCGCCGTGGTGGGTGACGTCCGTGATGAGGTCCTCGCGGACGAAGCGGTCCGTCGCCCGGTCGGGCCGGTTCGCCGCCGGCGGCCAGCTCGCCCACAGCTGTCGGGCTACCTGGATGAACTCCTCGGTCTGGACGTGGCGTCGGTCCCGGGGCACTTGGCGCTGGACGCCGAGGGCCGTGCCCGACCGGAAGGACGACACCACGTTGACCCAGGCCCGCCCGGCGGATATCCGGTCCAGGCTGGCGAGGCTGCGCGCGAACGCGGAGGGGTGCGTGTACATCGTGGAGACGGTCGGCATCACCGCGATCCGGGTGGTGGCGCTGGCGATCAGCGCCGCCATCTGGAACGGCTCGAACACGGTCAGCGGAGGACCCGCGCGCAGCCCGGCACGGTTCACTCCGGAGAAGTCGGCCTGGAACAGGGCGTCGACTCCTGCGGCCTCCGCCTGCTGGGCGGCCCGCAGGAAGGTGTCCACCCGGAACGGGGAGTCGGCGCGGCCCGCCGCCGTCCGCCAGTCCCGACTCGTGGGCAGGTACTGCGCGTTGAGCAGCACCGTCGGGCCGCGTCCGGTCTGTCGTGGGGGCCCGGCCGCCGAGGTGGCGGCCGGTGACGAGGTTGACATCTTTCCCTCTCGCTGTGGGGTCCGTTCGGGTGTTGCGCGGGTCAGTTCTTCTTGACGCGGTGGAAGATCGGCTCCCACGAGTTGACGGGGAACGTCAGCTCCTTGACGTTCGTCCGCGCCAACAGGACCTGCGCGGAGTCGAACAACGGAATGCCGTACGCCTGCTTGAGGATCCTGGTCACCGCGTCGTCGACCAGGGCGCGGCGCTTCGCCGGGTCGGCGGTGGCGGCCTGTCGGGCGAGGAGCGAGTCGACGGCCGGCCGGGGGGCCTGCCCGTCCCAGGGTGCGAGCTCGGTGTGGTAGAAGGCGGCGATGCCGTCGGCGTCGCCGCGGCTGGCTCCCTGGTAGACGGCGAGTTGCCAGTCACCGGACTTGCGGAGGTCGGCCTGTTCCGCCTCGGACACCCGGTTGAGCTCGACCGCGATGCCGAGGTCGGCGAGGTTGTCCTTCACGTACTCCCAGCCCGAAGCGGCGGTGCCGATGTCGGTGCCGGCGAAGGTCAGTGACACCTTCAGTCGGCGGCCGTCCTTGACCCGCACGCCGTCGTCGCCCTTCTTCCAGCCGGCCCGGTCGAGGAGCCCCCGGCTGTGGTCGGGGTCGTGGCGGAGCAGATCGCTGTGGTCCTCGTAGGACGGGTGGCCGCGGGAGACCACGTTGGTGGCGGGTTCGACGCCCTCGCCGTAGAAGGTTTCGACGAACTCCTTGCGGTCGATGCCGTGTTGGATGGCCTGACGTACGGCCGGGTCGGAGAGGACCGGGTCGGCCGTGTTGGCGACGAAGGTGTTCACCACGCCGCGGTTGGCGGCGAGCACGGTGGTGACGCCGCTCTGCTTCTCGGCCTGGGCGAGTCCCGTCTCGGTCATCGAGTAGGCGAGGTCGTACTCCCCGGACACGACGCCGGCGGCCCGCAGGCTCTCCTCGGGCACGATCTGGACGGTCACCCGCTCCAGCGCGGACGCGCCCTTGCGTCCGTACGTCTCGGGGGCCCAGTCGTAGTCCTTGCGCTGGACGTACTCGACGCGTTCGTCCTGGACGGCCTCGTCCAGCACGAAGGGTCCCGAGCCGACGGTGCCCTCCGCGCAGCGCTCCTTCGGGCTCTTCGCCAGGGACTCGGGGGCGATGATCCCGAACTGGCCCTCGCTGTTGGCCTGGAGGAAGCCGGCGTTGGGCTCCTTGAACTCGATGCGCACCTTCCGCCCGTCGACGGCCCGGGCCCGTTCGTATCCGCGCAGGTAGGCGCCGGGGGTCTGGGAGACGCCCTGCTCTGCCAGGTCCCAGAGCTTTTCGAAGTTGTCCGCGACGACCTGTGCAGTCAGCTTCTCGCCGTTGCTGAAGGTCACTCCGTCACGGATCGTGAACTCGTAGGCGCGCCCGCCGTCCAGGGTCTTCCAGGACTCGGCCAGATACGGTTCGAGCTGGCCGGTGGTGGGGTCCTCGCTGAGCAGGGTGTCCAGCACCTGTCGGCCGAAGAGCGCGAACGGGTTGGACTGCGCGTAGTCGAAGCAGGTCGGGTACCAGCCGTACGCCACGCGCAGATGGGTCGTGTCCGTGTCGCCGGAGGAGGCGTCGACTCCGGCGGAGCAGCCCGTCAGGAGGAGGGTTGCTGCTCCGGTGGCGGCGAGCAGGCGCGTCAGGGGCGCGCGGGTCATGGTGAAGGTGTCCTGTCTGGAGAGGTAAGAGAGGTAGGCGAGGTGAGAGAGGTAGTGGTGAGAGAGGTCAGAGGAGCGGAGGGGACGGCGGGGTCGGAATCGGTGGACGGACGGGCCGTGGTGTGGTCGGCGGGCGGAGCGAGCCGGAGCGCGGGGACCGCGTCCAGCAGGGCCCGGGTGTGCGGACTGGTGGGGGCTTCGAACACGGCCTCGGTGGGGCCGCGTTCCTCGACCCGTCCCCGGTGCATGACCAGCACCTCGTCGGCGACGGCGCGGACCACCCCGAGGTCGTGGGAGACCAGGAGGTAGGCCATGCCGCGGCGGGCCTGGAGCTCGCCGAGGAGTTCCAGCAGGGCGAACTGCACGGCCTGGTCGAGCGCCGAGACGGGTTCGTCGAGCACGACGACGTCCGGGTCGAGGGCGAGCGCCCGGGCGATCGCCACCCGCTGCAACTGTCCGCCGGACAGCTGGGTGGGGCGGCGGTCGGCGAGGTCCGCGGGCAGGTCGACCTGTTCGAGGAGTTCCCGGGCGCGCTGGGCGCGCCACCGCTTGGTGCCGACGCCGTGTGCTTCCAGCGGTTCCGTGACGGCGCGGCCGACGGCCAGCGACGGGTTCAGGCTGCGTGCGGGGTTCTGGTAGACGAGCTGCACCCGGCGGGCGAACTCCGCCCGGGCCCGTCGGACGGGGCGCAGTTCCTGACCGTCGAGGAGCACGGTGCCGCTGTCGGCGGCTTCGAGTCCGGTCAGCAGCCGCAGCAGGGTGGACTTCCCCGCCCCCGACTCGCCGACGATCGCGACGGTCTGCCCGCGGTGCAGGCCGAGGCTCACGTCCTGCACGGCGTGCACCCGCTCGTGGCCCCGTTCGCTGACGAACGACTTGCCGAGCCCGCGGGCTTCGAGCACGGGCGGTGGCGCGTCCTTCGCGACCTGCGCCGCGGGGCGGGCCGGCAACCTGCTGGGCTGGGAGGTCAGCAGTTGTCGGGTGTAGGCGTCCTGCGGGTCGCCGAGGACCTGCTGGGTCGGCCCGGACTCGACGACGCGGCCGTACCGCATCACCAGGACGTGGTCGGCGCGTTCACCGGCCACCGCGATGTCATGGGTGACCAGCAGCATCGACAGGTCCCGGCTCTCCCGCACCTCGTCGAAGAGGTCCAGTACCCGCCGCTGGACGGTGGCGTCCAGGTTGGAGGTCGGTTCGTCGGCCAGCAGCAGACGCGGCTCGCCGATCAGGGCGAGGGCGATCAGGATGCGTTGCCGCTGTCCTCCGGACAGTTCGTGCGGGTACTGGCGCAGGCGCAGCTCCGGCCGGTCGACGCCGACGGCTTCGAGCGCGGCGACGGTCCGGGCGCGGCTCTCCTCCTTGTCGATGAGGCGCAGGAAGTGCCGGTACAGCTCGGCGAACTGCGCGCCGATCCGCATCAGCGGATCGAGCGAGCGGATCGGGTCCTGGGGGACGAGTCCCACCGACCGGCCGCGCAGGGACCGGGGGTCGGTGACCCGGCGGAGTTCGCCGGTGGCGTCCTGGAACTCCAGCCGGGCGAAGTCGACCCGGGCGGTGCGCGCCGCGATGCCGAGGAGCGCGTGCAGGGTCGTGGACTTGCCGGAGCCGGACTCACCGACGAGGGCGACCGCGCGTCCCGGCGGGACGGTGACCGACAGGTCGTCGACGGCGACCGTAGCGGCGCGTCCCCGGCTTCCGGGGTAGGCCACCCGGAGCCCTTCGAGTCGGAGCAGGGGATCGGGCCCGGTCGTCGGCCGGGTGGGGGCGGTCATGCGAGCCCCGCTTCCGACGCGCCGAGCGCCCGTCCCAGGCGGTGCAGCGCGAGCACCACGCCCGCGAGCACCACACCGGGCAGTGTGGTGAGCCACCATGCCGTGGCGAAGTGGTTCCGGCCGCCGGCGATCAGGCTCCCCCACTCCGGGTCCGGCGGTTGGGTGCCGTATCCCAGGAAGCTCAGGGCGGAGACCGACAGCACCATCGTCGCCAACTCCAGTGCGCCCAGCGCGGTGATCGGTCCCCTGGCGTGGGGAAGGACGTGTCGCAGGAGGATGCGGTACCGGGGCAGTCCGAAGCCCTTGGCCGCCTCCACGAAGGTCTGGGCGCTGACGCGCAGCACCTCGGCACGGGTGACCCGGACCAGGGCGGGCACCGAGGCGATGCCGACGGCGACGGCGAGGTTGACCGGGCCGGTGCCCAGGCCCGAGACGATCAGCAGCGAGATCAGCAGGGAGGGCAGGGCGAGCAGGACGTCCACCGTGGCCATCAGCACCCGGTCCACGACGCCCCCGAAGTAGCCCGCGACCAGGCCGACCACGATGCTCAGGCCGAACGCGAAGGCCAGCGCGAGGAGCGCGATCGACAGACTGGCCTGGGTGCCGTGGACGACTCGGCTGAACAGGTCGCGGCCGAGTTCGTCGGTGCCGAAGAAGTGCTCGGCGGACGGGGGTTGCAGCCGTCGGGAGACGTCCTGGGCGTACGGGTCCGCAGGGGCGATGCTCCGGGGGAGCAGCGCGGCGACGGCCACCAGGCCGAGGGTGATCAGCGCCGCCCACGGAACGGAGGTCCGGGTCCGTGCCGGTGCGGGGGGAGCGGTCGTCGCGGTCATGCGGGCGCTCCCCCGCTGTGGTGGCGCGTCCTCGGGTCGAGGACCGGGTACAGCAGGTCGACGGCGAGGTTCACGGCGGCGAAGACCAGCGCGGCGAGCACCGCGATCGCCAGGATCACTGGGGCGTCCTGCGTCTCCACGGAGGACGCGAGCAGCCGGCCCAGGCCCGCCCGGGCGAACACCGTCTCGGTGATCACGGTGCCGACCAGTACTCCGCCGACGGTCAGTCCGGCGAGGGTCACGAAGGGCAGCAGCGCGTTGCGCACCACATGGGCGAGGTACACCCGGCCCCAGGGCAGCCCCCGGGCCCGGAGCAGTTCGACGAAGGCGGCCTGCTGGACGTCGTCGAGGCTGCGGACGAGGACGGCCGTCAACGACGCCGACACCGGGAAGGCCAGCGCGACCGCGGGCAGCACCAGGCCGGACAGGCCGGTTCCGCCCGCTGACGGCACCCATCCGAGGGTGAAGGAGAAGAGTTGCACCAGTAGCAGGCCCAGCCAGAACGCGGGGATCGAGGCGATCAGCGCCGGGACGTTCACCAGGGTGCGGTGCAGGAAGCCGTCGCGCCGCCAGGAGGTGGCCAGGGCGAGGGCGAGGGACAGCGGCACCGCGAGGACGAGGCCGCCGGCCGCGAGGCTGATCGTGTTCGGGGCCACCGCCGCGAGGACCTCCGGTACCGGCTTGCCCGATTGGAAGGAGGTGCCCAGGTCCCAGCGGAGGAGTTGCCCGAGCGTGTCGAGGTAGCGGACGAACAACGGCTGGTCGAGTCCGTACTCGGCGCGCAGCGCGGCGACCTGTTCCGCCGTGCCGCCGCCGGCCCCCGCGGACCGGCGTTCCAGCATGAGGGCGACCGGGTCGCTGGGCAGGGCGTAGAGCAGGAAGAACGACAGGGTGTAGACCGAGAACACCACGACCACGCCGTAGCCGCAGCGGCGCAGCACGTACGCGGCGGTGGTCCGGCTCGCGGGCGGCCGTTTCGGGGTGGTGTTCCCGGGTGGTGCCGGGTGCAGGGTTTTCGCCATGCCTCAGAACCTCAGGGACGCTTCGGTCAGGGCCGCGCGCAGCACCTGTTCGATGAAGGTGAACTCGGCTTCGCCGACGATGGCCGGGGGTGCCAGGAGGATCGCGGGGTCGCCCCGTTCGTCGAGCCGGGCGTGGAGTCCGCCCGCGCGGAGCGCCGGTGCCAGCAGTTCGTCCAGGAGGCGGCGGCGTTCGGGGGCGGTGAAGGGTTCCCGGGTGTGCTTGTCCTTGACCAGCACCACGCCCCAGAAGTAGCCGGCGCCGCGTACGTCGCCGACGATCGGCAGGTCGAGGAGTTTCTCCAGGGTGGTGCGGAACAGGTCCTCGTTCGCCCGGACGTTCTCGTTCAGCTTCTCGCGTTCGAAGATCGCGATGTTCTCCAGCCCGACGGCGGCGGCGACCGGGTGCCCACCGAAGGTGAGTCCGTGGACGAAGGTGTTCTCCTTCTTCGTGAACGGCTCGAACAGGCGGTCGCTGACGATCGTCGCGCCGGCGGGTATGTACCCGGAGGTGATGCCCTTGGCTCCGGTGATGATGTCGGGGGTGATCCCGTAGCGGTTGATCGCGAAGAAGTCTCCGATGCGGCCGAAGGCGGTGATGACCTCGTCGGCGACGAGGACCACCCCGTACCGGTCGGCGATCTCGCGGACCCGTTCGAAGTAGCCGCGGGGCGGCGGGATCGCGGCACCGGAGTTCTGTACGGGTTCGAGGAAGATCGCGGCGACGGTGTCCGGGCCTTCGAACTCGATCGCTTCGGCGATCCGGTCCGCGGCCCAGAGTCCGAACGCCTCCTCGTCGTCGCGCAGGTGCTCCGGGGCGCGGTAGATGTCGTTGGTGGGCACCTTGTGGGCGCCCGGTACGAGCGGTTCGAAGGGGGCCCGCAGTCCGGGCAGGGAGGTGATGGCCAGGGCGCCCTGGGTGGTGCCGTGGTAGGCGATCGTGCGGCTGATCACCTTGTGGCGGCCGGGCTGTCCGATGGCCTTGAAGTACTGCTTGATGAGTTTCCAGGCGGTCTCCACGCTCTCGCTGCCGCTGTTGGTGAAGAAGACCCGGTTGAGGTCGCCGGGGGCCCGTTCGGCGAGTGCCTCGGCCAGTTCCGCCGCGCGCGGGTGCACGGCGTTCCAGATGGGGAAGTAGTCGAGCTCGCGGATCTGTCGCGCGGCGGCCTCCGCGAGTTCGGGGCGTCCGTGGCCGGCGTTGACCGCGAACAGCCCGGAGAGGCCGTCCAGGAACCGGTTGCCCCGGTCGTCCCAGAGGTAGGCGCCTTCGGCGCGGGTGATGACGGGGACCTCGCCGCCGGCGGAGAGCTTCGCGTGGTTGGTGAAGTGCAGCCAGAGGTGGTCACGGGTCTGCTGCTGGATGTCAGAGGTGGACAAGGTCGCACTCCCAGGGTGTCGTTCCGTGGTGGACGAACAGCGGTGTACTCGTGGGTGGTTCGAGGGGTACGCGGGTGGTTCGAGCGGTAGGGGTGGAGTTCTAGATCGCGAGCTTCGGTGCGTACTGGCGCAGCCAGGAGGCGAAGTTGAGGACGACCTCGCCCTCGAAGTTGCTGACGAGGCCGTGTGACCTCGCCGCGTCGGTGAGGCCGCCGGGGGTCAGTACGTGCGGGGCGAAGATGTCCGCGAGCCCGTCCGGCGGGTCGGCGAGGACCTCGGTGAGCTGCCGGTCGAGCTGGCGCGAGTAGTCGGGGTCCGGAGTGGTCGGGTAGGGCGACTTCCGGCGCTCCAGCACACCGGGCGGGAGCAGGTCGGCCACCGCGTCGCGCAGGACGCCCTTCTCCCGACCGCCCGCGTTGTGGACGTGCCGGGACAGCGTCACCAGGTGTTCGACGATCCGGTGGTCGCAGAACGGGACCCTGACCTCCAGGCCGCCGGCCATGCTCAGTCGGTCGGTGCGGTCCAGCAGCATCGGCAGGAAGTAGGTGATGGCCAGGTGGATGATCTCCCGGTGGCGACGCTCCCGCGCACTGATCGACGGGTCGAAGGTGAGGCCACCGATCGCGGTGGCGTACTCGTCGCGCAGGTACTCGTCCAGCCGCAGTTGGCGTGCGAGCCCCGGATCGATGGTGCTGAGGACGCGCTGGTGCAGATAGCCGTGGGCGGGGCTGTCCGCCATCCACGGGAACGTCTGTGCCTCCACGGCCCGGGGTTCCTGGAACCACAGGTAGCCACCGAGGATCTCGTCGGCCGCCTCACCGGACAGGGCGACGGTCGCGTGTTCGCGGACCGCGCGGCACAGCAGGAGCAGGCTGGTGTCGAGGTCGCCGAAGCCGTTGGGCAGGTCCCGGGCGCGCACCGTGGCGTCCCGCACCGCGCCGCTGGCGAGCAGATGGCTGTCCAGCACGATGTTCGAGTGGCGCGAGCCGATGTGGTCCGCCGCTTCCCGCGCATAACGACGGTCCAGCGCGGAGCGCGAGTCGGTCGAGTCGGCGACGTCGGTGAAGTCCACGGAGAACGAACTCACCGGGGAGGTGCGCCCCGGCAGGCCGTTCGCGATGGCCGTGACCGCCGAGGAGTCCAGCCCGCCGGAGAGGAACGTGCACAGCGGCACGTCCGCGATCGTCTGTCGGGCGACCGCGTCGTGCAACAGCGTGCGCAGCCCCTCCACCGCCGAGTCGAGGTCGTCCGCCTGGGCCGGCCGACCGATGAAGTCACGGACGTCCCAGTAGCGAATCGTGCGAACGCCGTACCGGGAGAACTCCAGGACCTGTCCGGGCAGCACCTCCGAGATACCGCGGTACGGGTTGGTTCCGGGGAACTTCAGCAACGGCAGCACCAGTTGCCGCAGCCCGTCCTCGTCCACCGAAGTGACCACGTCGGGGTGGGCCAAGATCGCCTTGGCCTCGGAGCCGAAGATCAGACGGTCACCGTCGCGGTGGTAGTGCAGCGGCTTCACGCCCAGGTGGTCGCGCACCAGCCACAGCTTCTCTTCCCGGTCGTCCCAGATTGCGAAAGCGAAGATGCCGTTGAAGTGTTCGACGGCGCGCGCCCCCCACTCCACCCAGGCGGCGAGGACGACTTCGGTGTCGCTGGAGGTGCGGAAGCGGTGGCCCCGGGCGGCCAACTCCACCCGGAGTTCCCGGTGGTTGTACAGCTCGCCGTTGTAGGACAGGGCGAACCGGGCCTCGGGGCCCGACGGGGGGAACAGCATCGGCTGCTCACCGTTCTCGATGTCGATCACCGAGAGCCTTCGGTGGGCGATCACCGCCTGCCGGGAGAGCCACACACCGGAGCCGTCCGGGCCCCGGTGGACCTGCGCGTCGTTCATCTTCTCGGCAATGGCCCGGGCGTCCGGACCGAGTCCTGCCAGGTCAACCCAGCCGGCTATGCCGCACATGAAGGATCCTCTCGTTTCTCATGGCCCGCGAACCCGCAGAGGGGCTGGGGGTGCCGTGGCATCGGCACAGGGGGAACCGGTGAGTGTCGTGCGAGGCCCCTTAGGGGCGACGCCGTCCTTCGTCCGGCGTGAGCACGGGGGCGTCAAACACCGCAGGGCGGAGCTGACGCAGCGCGGGGCGACAACAGGACTCGTATCCGGGACCGGAGTTCCGCCCGGCGCGCGCATCGGTGGAGGTGGAACGGACCGGGACGCCGCCACCCGAGTGACGGGCGGTGGGGTGGTGGTGCGGCGCCCGCCCGGCTGACCAGGGGGGTGTACCTATGAGGGCGATGCCGTTCACCGTGGTGACTCCGAGTGCGTCAGTGCCGATGCGGCGCGATGAAGCGCGGCTGACCAGCAGAGATCGGGAACCGAACCGTGCAGAAAGGGGGTTCAGGCCCAACAACAGACGCACAGGAACGAGCCGCGGTGCACGCCGGATGGCGTGTCAGCGATGCGGTTCGGGGTGCTCATGCGGCGATGATCGCAGTGCATGATTGGCCGGCACAAGGACTTCCCTTGAGCTTTCCACAATGTGAGATGGCGGGGAATCAAGGGAGTTGGGGAGGGCGGGGAACGCCCCGTCACCTGCGCCGCGCGCACCCGCCGTACGCATCACGGCACCTCGAGAACGGGGCTCGCCCGGCATCCCTAGCCGACCTCTCCCAGCCACAACTGCCCAGGCCAACAGGGGAATCGGCTCACGCGGGAAGCCGCTCCGGAGTCCGCTCCCGGGCGAACTCCCCGTCCAACAGGCGTGCGAGAGCGACTAGTTGTCGACTACCACGATCGGTTCGCCACACCAGGGCCATCTGTGATGGTTCGTCAAGTCCGTCGATCAGCAGGTACTGCACATCGCTTCGGGTGGCACGCTCCGCCAATGGACGGCAGACCAACATCCCGTGCTCGCCCCCGGCGACCAGTGCCAGCCCCTCCTGAACGGTGGTGATCCCGGTGGTGGAACGGATCGGCGCACCCGCGGGGGTGGCGCGGGGCACCCGCGCCGCCATCCAGTAGTCGGGGGCGTCCCCGACGGGGTGGAGGACGTCCAGTCGGGCGAGTTCTTCGACCTGCACGCGCTGGGCCCCGGCCAGCGGGTGGGAGGTGGCGACGGCGAGCAGTCGGTCCTGCGGGGGGAAGCGGTAGCCGACGGTCAACGCGGTCTCGTTCACGGGGAGTTCCACGACGGCCGCGTCGAGCCGGCCGCTGAGCACTGCCGTGAAGGGCGACCCCAGGGGGATCTCGCTCAGCGCCATCGTGACGTCTTCCTGGGCCCGGAGCTTGCGGAACGCCTCGGTGACCTCCTCGTAGACGCTGCCGTGGAAGCCGATGCGCAGCTGACGCAGGGCGCCGCTGCTGGCGCGCTCACGGGCTTGGGTGATCACCGTCGTCAAGGTGTCGTAGGCGGGGCGCACCTCGTTGACGAACTGTGCGCCGAACCGACTGAGGGCCACGCTCCGACTGGTGCGGTCCACGAGCCGTACACCGACCCGGCGTTCGAGGGCGGCGACGAGTTGACTGACCCGGCTCTGCGAACACCCCAGCCGGGTGGCCGTCCGTCCGAAGTGCAGTTCCTCGGAGAGGACGAGCAGACACTCGATCTCCTGGATGTGGACCTGGTTCATCGCAGCCCCTTCAGCGTCCGTGATTGATTACCCTAGCTCATCGAACCTTGAGGAGATCGCTGTTGTTCCGGCCCCGGTGCGCTGCTTGATTGGTGGCATGGACGCGCATGCACCGGTGCCACGCACCGGCTCGGAACCGGATCGCACGACCCCCTGGCAATGGCTAGGGGTCCTGGTGTTGTCGTTGAGCACGTTCGTGGTCGTGACCTCCGAGATGTTGCCGGTGGGAGTGCTGACCCCGATGGCCGACGGGTTGGACGTCGCCCCGGGGACCGCCGGCCTCAGCCTGACCATCACCGGTCTGGTGACCGCGGTCACCGCCCCGGCCGTTCCCCGTCTGCTGGGTGCGCTCGACCGACGCGTGGTCCTCGCCGCGGCCATGGTGGTGCTGGCGGCGGGCAACGCCCTGAGTGCGGTGGCCCAGGGCTTCGGGCTGCTCGTGCTCTCCCGGGTCGTCCTGGGCCTCGGCATGGGAGCCGTGTGGGGCCTCTCGGCCGCGGTGGCGACCCGGCTCGTGGCCCAGCGCAACATCGCGCTGGCGGTGTCCTCCGTGGTCAGCGGGGTCGCGGCGGCCTCCGTCGTCGGCGTGCCGCTGGGCACCTTCGTCAGCAACGCGTTCAGTTGGCGCGTCGCCTTCGGCGCGCTCTCCGTCGCCGCGGTGGCACTCGCCGTGGGACTGGTACTGGTCCTGCCCCGGCTGCCCCGCCCGGCCGCGGCGCCCGGCTCGGACGAGCAGGGCCGTCACGAACCCCTCCTGCGGACCCCGGCAGTGGTGATCGGGCTGGTGCTGATCCTGTTCCTGGTCACCGCGCACTTCGCCGCCTACACCTATGTACGGCCCGTCCTCGAAGAACGCACCGAACTGTCGCCCGGCCCCATCGCCCTGGTGCTGCTGGTGTACGGCCTGTTCGGACTGGTCGGCAACTTCGCCGCCGGCGCCGTGGCGGCACGCCGTGCACTCGGCACGGTGCTCGGGCTGACGGCCGGCATCGGCGCGGCCATCGCCCTGCTCGCCCTCTTCAGCACCGTCTCCGTGCTCACCGGCATCAGCGTCGCACTGTGGGGTCTGGCCTACGGCGGGCTGTCCGTGGCCTGCCAGATCTGGATGACCCAGGCCGCGCCGCACCGCGTCGAGCACGTGACCGGACTCTACGTCGGCGTCTTCACCGCCGCCATCGCCCTCGGCGCCTTCCTCGGTGGCGTGGTCGTGGACACGGCCGGCATCAGCACGCTCCTGTGGGGCGCCGCGGCCCTCACAGCGGTGGCCTTCGCCGTCGGGTTCCTCTCCCCCGGCCGGACCTCACCGCCGCGCCCGGCCGACGACTCCCCCGCCGCGTCCCACCGGCCGACCGAAAGTCCGGCCGCCGCAGCACCGACCAGCACCTGAGCCGCCCCGTCGCCGGTCAGACCTCCCGGCGGGGGCATGGCGGTCCCCGGTCCGGGTGCCGGCCCCGGATGCAGTCCCGGTCCCGGTCGCACGGCCAGAACCGGGGCCGCCCGCCCCCGATCACGCTCCCGTTCCCGTTCCCGGGGCGAGCACTGCCGCCGCCGCACCGATGAGGCCCGCGTCCGTTCCCAACGATGCGGGGGTAACGGTCAGCGGGCGGGTGAACGGCAGGGTCGCGTACGCGGGCAAGGACCGGCGCAGGGGGGCGAACAACACCTCCCCCGCCTGGGCGACTCCCCCACCGACCACCGCGATGTCGATCTCCACCAGCGCCGCGGTCGCCGCGATGCCGGCGGCCAGCGCCCGCGCCGCCCGGTCGAACGCCTCCCGGGCGGCCGGGTCGCCGGCGCGGGCGGAGTCCGCGACGGAAGCAGCCGAGGCGTCGGCGCCGGGAGCCGGACACCAGCCGTTCGCGCGGGCACGCCGCACGATGCTCGGGCCGCTCGCGAGACCCTCCACACAGCCGCGCGCCCCGCACGGACACGGATCACCGTCGAGGTCCACACTGATGTGCCCGATGTGGCCGGCGTTACCTGTGGCTCCCTGATGCAGACGCCCGCCCAGAACGAGCCCGCCGCCGACCCCCGTGGACACCACCATGCACAACGCGTTGGCGTGTCCGCGCGCCGCGCCCTGCCAGTGCTCGGCGGCCGTCATCGCCACTCCGTCGCCGACCAGTCGGACGGGCAGCCCGCCGACCAGCCCGTGCACCCGCTCGACCAACGGGTAGTCCCGCCAGCCGGGAACGTTCACGGGACTCACCGTTCCCACCGCCGCATCCACCGGACCTGCGCTGCCGATGCCGATCGCCCGCACCCTCCGCCACAACGGGGACGCCGTCAGTTCACCGACGGTCTCCGCGACCGCCCGCAGCACGGTCGCACCGTCCCGGGCCGCCGGTGTCGGACGCCGGGCCCGGAGTCCGATCCGGCCCCGGCCGTCCACCAGCGCCGCGGCGATCTTCGTTCCGCCGATGTCGAGCGCGGCGACGAGGTCGGTGTGCATCCGAGTCGGTTTCTCCAGTCGGTTCACCAAGGAAAACAGTCGAAGCCCGTCGGGCAGTCTCACCCCATCTGACAACGTTGTCCAGGCTCTATGCTCGACGCCACGCGTTCGCCCTCCCTCGCAGAACACCCGTGTGACGACAGGACAGGACACCGCATAGTGACCGATACATCCCCCAGGATCGAGAATCGCTACGGCAATCGTCCGACCATGAAGGACGTCGCCGCGCGCGCGGGAGTCGGCCTCAAGACGGTCTCCCGCGTGGTCAACAGTGAGGCCGGGGTGACCCCCGAAACCGAGCGGCGGGTCCAGGAGGCCATCGACGCACTGGGGTTCCGCCGCAACGACAGCGCCCGCGTCCTGCGCAAGGGGCGCACCGCCAGCATCGGACTCGTTCTGGAGGACCTCGCCGACCCCTTCTACGGACCGCTGAGCCGCGCCGTCGAGGAGGTCGCCCGCACGTACGGGGCACTGCTCATCAACGGGTCGAGCGCCCAGGACCCGGAGCGTGAAAGGGAGTTGGTGCTCGCGCTGTGCGCACGGCGGGTGGACGGGCTGTTGGTCATACCCGCGGGGAACGACCACCGGTACCTGGAGCCCGAGATCAGAGCGGGCATCGCCACGGTGTTCGTGGACCGGCCGGCCGGCCGGATCGAGGCGGACGCCGTACTGTCGGACAGCTTCGGCGGCACCCGGGCCGGGGTGGCGCACCTGATCGCACACGGGCACCGAAGGATCGGATTCATCGGTGACCAACCGCGCATCCACACGGCGGCGGAGCGGCTACGGGGGTACCGGGCGGCGATGGCGGATGCGGGGATACCCGTTGCGGACTCCTGGATGTCGCTCGGCGTCACCTCGCCGGAACGGGTTCGGCTCGCGGCACGGGACATGCTGTCCGACGCCGATCCGGTCACGGCGGTGTTCGCGGGGAACAACCGCGTCACCGTGACGGTCGTACGGCTCCTCGCCGAGTGGCGGCGTCCCGTCGCCCTGGTGGGGTTCGACGACCTGGAACTGGCCGACCTCCTGGACCCGGGCCTCACCGTGGTGGCCCAGGACGCGGCGCTGCTCGGACGGACCGCCGCGGAGCGGCTGTTCGCCCGGTTGGAAGGGGCGGCGGGCTCGGCGCCGCCGGAGTGGGTCGAGTTGCCCACGCGGCTCTTGATACGAGGGTCGGGCGAGATACCCGGGGAGATCGGCTGAACGAACACGTGGCATGGGTCGGGCCCCCGTGACCGGTGGTGTGGTGCATGGTCGCGGGGGCCCGGACGGCTGTCGGCCCTGTCGGCCCTGTCGGCCCTGTCGTGCTGGGTGCGGGGCCCGGCCGTAAGACGAAGGCGGGTGTGGGGGGTGTCAGCCCTTGCGCTTGTTGATCTCCTCGGTGA
>NZ_JBHWIQ010000022.1:0-134517 GCF_042732055.1 Streptomyces sp. NPDC059816 | reverse complement strand
ATACCGGGCCCGGAGGCCAGCGGTCCCGTTGCAGGACCGCGAAAAAGATAACGGGGGGGCCGGTGCGACGGACCGGACCGGTTGTCAGACCCTCGACCTACTGTCGGTGCCGTGGTGGTCGCACGGAGCGGCGACCACGGAGGGGAGAGTCATGTTCCGGCAGGGAGACGTGCTCGTCGTGCCCGTCGCGAAGGACGCGGTGCCGCGGAGCGCCGAGGAGTCGCCCGGTGAACCCAGGGACGCCCGGGGGCGGCTGGTCCTGGCGCTCGGGGAGGTCACCGGGCACGCGCACGCCGTCGTCGGCCCGGGCCGACTCGTCCGCGAGCAGGGACCGCAGGGCTCCTTCCTGCTCCACCTCCCGGACGGCGGCCGGGTGGTCCACGAGGAGCACGCGGCCATCGCGCTGCCGAAGGGCTGGTACCGCGTGGTCCGGCAGCGGGAGTACGTGCCCGGGTCGGTGCGCGTCGTCGCCGACTGAACGCCGCCGGGCCGCGGCCCGGCACCCGGCCGCCGGAGCGTGCGCGGCGCCGCATCGAGGGACACCGAGGGACACCGAGCGAAGGACGAGGAAGTGGGCAGCGGAACATGTCGGTGAACGTGGAGGAGACGGGAACCCGGACGCAGGAGCTCGACGGGGAGGTGCTGGAACGGGTCGCGCGTTGGCGCGCGGTGGCCTCGGCGACGGGGTCCGCCGACCGGGCCGCCGCCGAGGACGGAGTCCGTCTGGCGTACCGCCGGGCCGGGCTGACGGAGCCGGAGCGGATCGTCTGGGCCCGATCGCCGCGCGAGGCGGTGCGCCTCCTCGCCGGGGGCGCCGAAGCCCTGGGCGGCGCACCGGGGCGGGGCGTGCGGAACGCGGTGCGCAACACGCCCTGGGCGGCCGAGCGACAGCGGCTGCTGGACGCGCTCGGCCCGATCGGTTGGTCCGCGCACTGGGCGACCACCGGCGGTCAGTTGGGGGAGTCGGCCGGGCTGCTGGTCCAGCGGCTGGGGCAGGGGTTGGTCGAGGACGCCACGGCGGACCTCGCCCCGGACCCCACTGCGGGCCGGGACTCCCAGGACGAGGCGCAGCAGCACAGGGACGCCGTTCGGCGCCGGGAGAACGAGCTGAGACTCCTGCTGCTCGATGCGGTGCTGGGCCAGCACGATGCGGCGTGGCTCTGCGCCTTCGACACCGACGGCCCCCTGGACGGGGTCGCGGCCGTCGCCCGCTCGGCCGGGTGGTGGTGGCCGTACGAGAAGGTCGCCGTGGTCTGTGAACGCCCCACGGCGCTGCACCGCGACGAGGCGGGCCGCCTCGACCGGGCCGACGGCCCCGCGGTCGCGTACCCCGACGGCTTCGCCCTGCACTCCTGGCGCGGCATGCCCGTTCCGGGCGAGTTCCTGGACGAACTCGCCGGCCTCACTCCGCAACGTATCCGCGAGGAGGAGAACGCCGAGCTCCGCCGGGTGATGCTGGAACACTTCGGCTACGACCGCTACCTCGCCGAGTCCGGAGCCGTTCCGCTGCACCAGGACGAGACGGGCCGGCTCTGGCGGGTGCCGCTGCCCGACGACGAGGACCTGGTCATGGTCGAGGTCGTCAACTCCACGCCCGAACCGGACGGCACCAGCCGGACCTACTGGCTCCGGGTCCCCCCGACCGTCACCACCGCCCGGGGCGGTGTCGCCTGGACCTTCGGCCTCACCGAGGACGAGTACGCCCCGGTGCGGGAGACCTGACCCGCGGCGAGCCCGGCCGCCGACCGGGCCCCCGGCGGCCCGGGGCGGCGTCGCGCGTCGACGGGTCAGGGGCGGGAGCGGCGGCGCTCCGTCGTCAACTCCTGCACCGCGAGGCCCAGCTCCTGGGCCAGTGCCTCGTCCACCCATCCCTGGAGCCGCGTCCGCGAGACGCTACCCGTGTAGACCGTGGCCTGGACGGCCAGTCCGTCCAGGAGCGCGGTGAGCCTGCGGGCCGTCGCCTCGGGGTCCGCACAGACGAACTCCCCGGCCGCGGCACCCTCCGCGATCACCTCGATGATCGCGGACTTCCACTGGCGGTCCAGGTCCCGGGTCACCGCGCGCAACGCCGGCTCCCGCAGGGAGACCGCCCACCCCTCGATCCACAGCCGCCATCCCTTGGCCTGACCGGTGGGGGCGTACCAGCGCACCGCGGCGCGCAGTCGCCGTACGGCACTGGTACGACGGCCGAGTGACATCCGCAGCCGGGCCAGGTCGGACTCGGCGGCATGGGCGAACGCCGCGGCGACCAGCTTCTCCTTGGAGGCGAAGTGGTACAGCACCAGCGCGTTGCTCACTCCGAGCGCCGCGGCCACGTCCGCGATCCGCACGTCGGACACGCCCCGGGCCTCGATCTGCTCGATGGCGGCCCGCACCAACTCCTCGCGTCGTTCTCCGACGCTCAACCGCACTCTCGCCACATCGTTAACCTTAAGTGTTCATGACGGAAAACGGCGGGCGGGGGCCTGCGGAGTGCGCGTGCACGGGCATCGGGACAGGATTCGAACCTGCGTCCACCCGGACTACAGCCGGGCGCTCCACCGCAGAGCTTCCCGATGCCCGTGCACGCGTAGCGAGAGCAGGGCTCGAACCTGCGTCCACCCGGTCCGGAGCCGGGCGCTCCACCACTGAGCTTCCTCGCCGGAACCATCCTGGCGGGCGCCGCCCCACCGGGCAACGCGTTTTCCCGCGCCCCGCGCCCCGCGCCCCGCGCCCCGCGCCCCGCGCCCTCCGGTCGGCGGGTCACGACTGCCCGGGTGCACCCTTGCCGGAGTAGACGCCCTTGGACCGCAGCAGCTTGGCCAACAGCGGATGGCCGACCCGCACTCCGTGCACCAGCTCCGGCGTCGGGCGGAAGGGCACCGGCCGTGCCTCGGCCCGCGGCGCCGTCCATCCCCTGGCCACCGGATCGACACCGTGACGCACGCACACCTCCTCGACCAGCGACCGCGGGCACTCGACCCCGTTCCGCAGCACCTCCCAGGGGAGCGGGAGGTCCGCCCACACCCCGGTGTCGGGATGCAGCCCGCCGCCCGCACTGCGGTGCCAGGCCGCCACATCGGCAGCCACCAGCACCGGCACCTTCCCCGGGCAGACCCGGTCGACGACCTCCTCGGCGCCCATCGCCGTCAGCAGCGCGAACCAGTTGGCGCGCGCCGTCGACCACGCCCGCGCCGTCTGGTTCCAGGTCGTCGAGTCGTCGCCGCGCCGCACCACCATGGTCGCCCGGTCCAGTGGACGCCGCTGCCAGACGGTTTCGAGCTGTTCGGCGACCTCGACCAGCACGCCGTACCAGAGCCCGATCAACCTGCCCCGCTCCTCGTCCGCGAGCCGCGCCAACACCGGGGCCGTGGGGTACGCATGGGCGATCGCGAACCACCCCGCGGTCACCGGGTCGAGCCGCCGGAACAGCGCATCGGCCACCGTGTCGTACGCCTTGGGCTGACCCGTGATGGTGAACTCGCTGCGCAGGTTGGCCCGCGCGGTGAGGTACGCGAGGAACGCGGCCGTCGCGTGGTCGGCCGCGAACAGTTCGTACGGCAACCGTGACACCAGCCCGCTCTTGCCGGTCAGCGTGATGTCCCGCTTGCGCTGCGCCGCCAGCAGCCGCGCGAGCTTCGCCTCCATCCGCCGTAGCAACCGGAACCGCTTGTTGTACTGCCGCTTGGAGATCTCGCCGAGCCCCGACGCGTCACGCTGCTCGCGGTTGAGGCGGTCGGCGAGGAAGTCGCTGCGCCCGAACTCCTTGCGGATCTCGCCGCCGGCCGCCCGGATGACCTCGGCGATCTGCTCGGGGTCGTCGCCGGCGGTGTCGGGCAGGGCGTCCACCGTCGCGAACAGCTCCGAAGCCGTGGCGAGTTGACGTTGGGCACCCACCGGGCGGGCGAAGTCCTCCAGCATCGAGGTGTAGCCGGCCCACAGCCGGCGCAGTGAGGTGCGCGAAGCCTGCTGCAACGCCTTGCGGGTCGGCCGCTCCAGCGGTACGCCGGTCGCGCGGTACAGGTCGAGGACCAGTTGCGCGATGTCCTCGGGCCGCTTGCGCTGTCCGAGGGAGGCGTACAGCGCCCGCAACTGCGGGTCCCCGGGGAGCAGTGCCGGGGACGGGGTGGATTCGGTGAGCATGACACCAGGCTGGCATCAGCCCCGGTGCGGGTTCCACCGGATATCCACCGGATATCCGCCAGGTGCCTCTCCGTGCCTGCCGGGTGTTCGTCCCTCTGTGTCCCGTTCAGGAGTACGTGCCGAACCGCTCCGTGATCTCCGTCAGGTTCTCGGCTGCCAGGGCGTGCGCGGCGGCCCGGGGTCCCGTGCCGTCCGCCTCCGCACGGGCCAGCACCCGGCCGAGCAACTCGCGCATGGAGGTACGGATGTGGGTGAACGCCTCGTCGCAGTCGGCCGTGATGTCGCCGAAGAGCGTCCACCACCACCAGGCGTTCGTCGCGGAGTTGGCCACCACGTCCGGCAGCACCGCGATGCCGCGGTTCGTCATCAACGACTCGGCCGCCGGCAGCACGGGCATGTTCGCCGCCTCGACGATCCACCGGGCGCTGATGCGGTGCTGGTTGGTGCAGTCGATGACGTTCGACAGCGCGGCCGGCACCAGGACGTCCGCATCGACGGCGAGCCACGCGTCACCCGGCATCTCCCGGTCGCCCTCGCGCAGGGCCGCCCGGTCCACGGTCCCGAAGCCGTCGCGCGCCGCCAGCAGCGCCTCCACGTCCAGCCCGGCCGGATTGACGACGGTGCCCAGGACGTCGGAGACCGCGACCACCGTCAGTCCCGCCCGGGACAGGAAGCGCGCCGTCGCCCCGCCCATCGTGCCGAAGCCCTGCACGGCGACCCGGGTGCCCGCGTACGGCATCCTCGTGTGGTCGAGTGCGGTGAGCACCGCCTCGGCGACTCCGCAGCCACCGACGAGTGCGTCCAGACCGATGCCGTCCACCTCGCAGGCGAACGCGTCCGCGAGTCGGCTCCGCGCCCCCGCCGGGTCGTCGAGCAGGGGGTACACGGCCTGCACGGTCGAGACGAGCCCGGCCTCCGCGGCGGCCCGGTCCACGGTGTCCTGGCTCAGCCCCAGGTCCTCCCCGGTCGTCCAGCAGCACGCGACGTACGGGCGGAGCGCCCGCAGGAACCGGACGAGGACCCCGTACGCCTCCGGGTGTCGGGGGTCGCAGTCGATGCCGCCCTTCGCGCCGCCCAGGGGCACGTACCGTGCCTTGGGGTCGTAGTGCAGGGCCTCCTTCACCGTCATGCCCCGCGCCAGCCCGGTGACCTCCTCCAGCGTGCACCCCTCACGCATCCGCAGGCCGCCGCTGGCCACCCCGCGCACCAGACGGTCCACGACGAAGTAGCCGCGACGGCCGGTGACGTGGTCGGTCCACTCAAGCGATATCAGCGGGCTGGGAGGGGGCTGGAGGCTGGGCACACGAACTCCTGGGGCTTGCCGCGATCGGGACCCGATGACGCCCGGAGAGGAGGGAGGGGCCGGGTCGACCGACCTGAGGGAAACTGAATCGCCGGTCAGTATCGGGAGCGCGTCAGGGATGTGTCAACGCGCCTGGTCCTCGCCCCGCTCCCGCCGGACGGCGGGTTCTGCGGCGCAGCGCGAACCGTCCTGTGCCCCCGGCCGTGCGGGGGCACGCCCCGTCACCGGACGGGGGAGGCATGGTACGGCGTCGAGCCGTCCCGTGGGCGCACTCACCCGACCCATTACCCCTACCTGGTAGGGGTAATGTACGGGCGGCTCCTCGTCGGAGTGCCGGGGGCCGTGGCGCGCTGGCCGGGGGTACGGGGCGGGTTCATCGAGATGGGGGTCACCCACATCGCCCTTCGGGCGTAGGGAGTGCGGGTTCCGCCACCCGTCCGACGGACGGGTTCCGTCGGAGGCGACACCGCGGACGGCACGTCGTGGATCACCGGCGGCGCCGGTGCGGGAACGTGCCGGGAGCGTGCACGGCCCGGCACCGTCCGTGGTGCCGCTCATAATGGGAACCGCCGACCGAACTCCACCCAGGAGGCACCGTGACCCACCTTCGTTCCCTGCGATCCGGGCTCCGCGCCCTGCGCCCCGCCGCCTTCGGTGCGGACGCCGCCGGGGAGCGGCTGGAGCGGATCCGGCGCTCGCCCCACTTCGTGGACGGGTCGTTCCGGAACCCGGTGCCGGCACGGACCCGCCCCTCCGGCTCGGCGTCCCGCTTCGCCAAGGTCTACTTCGACAAGGAGCAGCGCCTCCTACGCGCTCCGCGGGGCCCGATCCCCATCCACCGGGACACCCTCGCCGAACTGGCGCAGCCCCCTGCCACGGGCCTGCGGATCACCTGGATGGGGCACTCCACCGTCCTCGCCGAGATCGACGGGCACCGGGTGCTGTTCGACCCGGTGTGGGGCGAGCGCTGCTCACCGTTCGCCTTCGTCGGCCCCAAGCGGCTGCATCCCGTACCGGTGCCGCTGGCCGCGCTGGGCCCGGTCGACGTCGTCGTCATCTCCCACGATCACTACGACCACCTGGACATGCCCACGATCAAGGCGCTCGCCGGTACGGACACGGTGTTCGCGGTTCCGCTCGGTGTCGGCGCGCACCTGGAACGGTGGGGCGTCCCCGCGGACCGGTTGCGCGAGCTGGACTGGTCGGAGTCCACCACCGTCGCCGGGCTGCGCCTCACCGCCTCGCCCGCCCGCCACTTCTGCGGTCGGGGGCTGCGCAACGAGCAGAGCACCCTGTGGGCCTCCTGGGTCGTGGCCGGTGACCGGCATCAGATTTACCACAGCGGTGATACGGGGTACTTCTCCGGTTTCCGCGACATCGGCGCGGAGCACGGACCCTTCGACGTCACGATGATCCAGATCGGTGCGTACAGCGATTTCTGGCCGGACATCCACATGACCCCGGCGGAGGGGTTGCGGGCGCACCTCGACCTCCAGGGCGGTCAGCCGCACGGGGTGCTGCTGCCGATCCACTGGGGCACCTTCAACCTGGCCCCGCACGCCTGGGCGGAGCCGGAGGAGTGGACGAAGGACGCGGCCGAGGAGGCGGGCCAGGCCGTCGCGCTCCCCAAGCCCGGTGAGCCCTTCGAGTCCGCCGGCCCGCTCCCGACCGAACCGTGGTGGGAGGACGTGACGCAGCCGATCGCGCGGTCGTGGCGCAGTCCCGTGGCCCTGCCGGACCCCCAGGACGAACAGCTCACCTCGGCCGATGCCACGGTGGAACGCTGAGCCCGGGGCGTCCGGGAACAGGCCCCGGCTTCGCCGGCTTCATGCAGGGAACCGGACAACTCGACACCCGGGCGCGGGGGTTGCCGCCCGGCGGGTGAACGCCCCACGGCGCGCGAAGGTACCCGGTGCGGGCCGCTGCCATCCAGCGCAATGTGACAAAGGTGCCTCCGGAACGCCAGGCGCAGGCATAGTCTGCGGAACTACCGCATGCCGGGCTCGGGTGTTCCGTGGTGCGGCGGAGGTGTCATGGGTGGGGACCCACAGGGAACGGCGACGGTCGGCGGACGCGGGCGGTCGCCAGCGCATCACCACGAGGCGGAGGTTCCCGACCCGTACGGGGACCGGCCCCTGCTGACCCCCTGCATGACACGGGGCCACGGCGCCGTGCCCCGGCAGGACCGGGAGCGGCTGCGGAGCTACCTCGAAGCGGTCGTCACGGCCCGCCGGGCGCCCGTGCACACCACGGTCGCCTTCAACGCGGTGTACTTCGGCTACGACCTCGGCGGCGAGGGCTACGGCGGCAGCCCGCTCCGGCTCGACGACTTCCCCGAGATCACCCTCGGTGAACGTGCTCCCGTGCTCCCGGTCGGGGCCATGGTGTGCGTCGCCACCGGCTCGGACCCGCTCTACGCCGAGATCCTCCACCGGGAGGGAGCCCACCCGCAGGTCGGCGCCCTCGGTGACGTGCCGGACTGGGTGTCGGGGGCACCCGCGGGCGCCGAAGGACCGGGCCGCCCGGGAACCGGCGCCGCCCCGGTGCGCAGGGAACTCCTGGTTCCGGACCTCCACGCCTTCGGGCCGGCGCTGAGCCCGTCACCGGCCCAGCTCCACCGCCTACGGATGCGCCGGCGCTGGATCAACGGGGACGGCCACGTCGTGGTCGACGTCGGCTACCCGTCCCGGGAGGCGGCCCGGCGCGACGAGCCGACCTCCTACGCGCACCACCTCCTGACGACCGCGCGGGCCCAACTGCTCAGTCCCTTCGTTCCCGTCTCCCTCGCCGAACTGGTGGGCGGCACCCGGGACGACGACCTGAGGGCGGGACTGCTCGGTCTCCTCGACACGGTGCGGGGCGTCCTCAACTCCTCCGGGGCCCTGCGCACCTGGGGTCACCACGCCATGCCCCGGACCCGGCTGGCGGCCGGCTGGCAGGACGCCGGGCCGCTGGGCGGCGGTGACCTCAGGTCCCTGGTGGCAGCGGTGGAACGCGCGGCCGTCCCGGTACGGCGACGCCACGGTCTGACCGCCCCGGTCACCGTGCACACGGCGGTCGGCCCGCGGCTGCGCGGGTTCCCCGGGGCAGCGGAAGCGCTCGGGGGCGCGGGCTATGCGACGGCGGTGTTCCGGGCGAACGTGGCGCTGGCCGAAGCCGTCCGACGCAACGGCGGGCAGGGTCTGTTCGGGAACGGTTGCCGGATCGCCCTGGACGACGCCTTCGAGGGGGGAGGCGTATGGCGGTCCCACCATCCCGGGGACGCGGAACCCCCCGGCGACCCCCTGAGCCCGGCCGGGCGCGGCTGGACGTCCACGAACCCCGTACCCGGCGAGTCGGAGCCGACCTCGGAGGTCGATCCGGTCGACCTCCCCCTCGTCGACGACGCCGACCTCGGCCCCGACGCACTGCTGCGGTCCGACCGGGACGAGATCGTCTGGCGGTCCCCGCTGAGGCTGATCCACCTGATTGACGGTTGGCTCCCCCTGCACCCGCACGTCGTGCGGGAACTGGGCCGGACGCACGGCCGACACACCGCGACCCGCCTCGCCATCGACCACTGCGGCGGCACCTCGGACCCGAACGGCGCACCCCAGGAGGTCACCGTCGAACTCGGGGACGGGACCGGTCGCCTGACCGGAGTCAGCTGGCCCCGCGACTTCTTCCCCGGCCTGCTGCTCGAACTGTCCTGGCTCCGTGGCGGCCCGGTGATCCGGGTGGCCACGGCACCGCTCGACGAGCCGGTGCAGGTGGGGGACCGCACGGTCGGGCACTGCTTCGAACCGTGCGTCCTCACCCGGGAGGACGCTCCGGGCAGTGACCGCCACGGCGACACCGCGGCGGGGCTCGCCCCACGGCAACTGGTCATGCGCACGGTGCGCCGCTGCGGATTGCTCACCCCGGACGGCCACGCCCTGCTGGACCGCTCGGGCCTGCCGCGTGCGGCCTACGGACGCAGACCGGCGCGGGCACAGGCCGCGGCACTGGAGTCGGCGGTCTCGGACCTGCTCGCGGAACGGCTCCTGGAGCCCGCCCTCGGCAGCCGCGACGCCTGGGGCCGACCCCACTTCCCGGCCCGCGACGCAGAACCGACGATCCCGCTCCTCGGCTACCGCCCGGCCCGGGCGCGGCTGGTACGCCCGTGGGGCGGAGCGGGCCCGGACGGCGCCCAGTTGCGCGGCGTCCAGTTCGTGCCCGGCCATCTACGCCGGCTGCTGCCCGGCTGTTCGCCGAGCGAGGTGCAGAGAGCGGCCTTCCGGGAGCACTGCCGCAGACTCGGCAAGGCGGACGGCTGGGAACTGCCCCACGGATACACCTTCGTGACCGAGCACACGCGCGGCTTCTGACCCGTCCACGTTCACGCCCCGCACGCCGCTCGGCTTCGACGGCCCACCCCGGCAGCGCCCGGAACCGCCCGTTCACGGCTCGGCCGACGTCGACCGAGCCGCCCCCCAACCAACGACAGGACCACCACAGAAACGGAGCACGTACGCATGCATGACCGCTACCGCGTCGTCACGGGGCCACCGTTGTCCCCGCCGGGCGCGTCAGCCGACACCCTCGGGGGCCTGGCCACCGCGCTCAACGCCGTGGAACACCCGGACGCCGCCCTGAACGACCTCACGGTCGGCATGGTGGAGCTCGCCTTCAACTCCCTGCCGCCCAGGAACCGGCAGCAGCTGCTCGGCAGTCTGGGCATCCGGATGGCAGCGCCCCGACGGGCGGGCGGCGCCCTGTGCCGGGACGTCCTCACCCGACTGCGGCGCGAGTCCCGGCAGCAGCACATGTGCACCTGCGGAGTCAGGGAACTCACCAGCACCGTGCGGAGCCAGGTGGGCAGGTTCGTCTTCGCGCGGGACGACGAAACGGTCACCGATCCCGTGTCCCGGTGGGGCGCGACACTGGTCCGGGCCGCGGTCTTCGCCTGGTGCAACGCCTCCGTCGCCGGCGCGTACGTCCTCGCCTGGGCGGCGGACCAGGACTGGTTCGCCGCGCGAGCCGACGCGGAGGAGCGCGCACGGCTCGCCGCTGTGGGTGGCGCGGCCCGGTCCGTCTTGGCGGAGCACCCGGACTTCGACCCCGACGCACCACAGGGGCAGCGGCGACCACCCGCGGGCCACGTCCCGCACCAGCGCGCCGCCGTGCCCGACGGGCCGACCCCGGACGCGTCCCCGTCGCAAGCCGTCGCACCGGACCCCGTCCTCGCGAACGAGCCGTCCACGGCGGTGCCCGACGACGCCCCGGGACGGACGACGGACCCTGAGGAAGCCTGTCGACGGTTGGCGGCGGCCCTCGAGGAAGCCCGGCGGTCCGCCGCGCGGGTGACCGGAGCGGTCGCGGACGGACGCCCCCCGCAGGACGCGGACCTGACGTCGCTGACCGCGCTGGGCGAGGTCTTCGACGGTGTCGAAGCGGTGCTCCGGGCGGCGGGCATCGAGGCGGTGCCCCGTCGCCTGGACGACCTGGCGGGCGCCGCACGCGCGTACCGGACGGCGCACGACCGTGACCGCCGGGCGCGCGGGACGCTGCGGGAACTGCTGGACGTCGCCTGCCGTCCGGACAGCGCGGCGGCCTTCGGCGCGGAGGCCGTGCGCGGTGCGGCCGGCCGTCTGCTGGACACCGCGGTGTGGGGACGGACGCAACGCGAGGAGGGCGCCGCGCTCGCCGCCCTGGCGCGTCTCATCCGGCTGGGACGGCAGTCGGATGCCGCAACGGAGATCCTCGCGCTTCAGCAGCAGGTCGTCCGGGTGCTGCCCGGATGCGCCATGGCGGCGGTCATGGCAGCGGAACTGGTCCTGCCGCCGGAGCGGGACGCTCCCCTCGGAGCCGAGCCCGACCGACCCGCCCGGCCTCAGCCGCGCGCCGTCGCGCCCCCGAAGGGCACGGTGACCGGCGGACGCGACGCCGTGCGGCCCGCCCGCCCCGTGGAAACGTCCGGAGACCCGCGGGTCGAGACCGCCGAACCCACGGCCCCACAGGGCGCGCCCGACGCGACTGCGGAACCGGAATCCGCCGCACCCGACCGGCCGGCGCCCTCGACACCACGCCGTACGGAGACCGCGCCGGCTGACCCCGACCCGACGTCACCCCTGGACGTGGACCCCGCCTCCCCGGCACCGGTCCCCACCTCCACGACCGCTGCCGCCGCACCCGAGGCCGAGGACGCACCGCCCCAGGAGCCGGCCACGGCCGTGCCCGGGGGACGGGACTCCGGTGAGGCGGCGGTGGAACGGGCCCTGGCGCAACTCGTCCTGGAACGGCGCTTCGGGCTCGCCCACCACCTGGCGCGCGCCGCCGGACACCCGCAGCCGCAGGTGGCCGCGCTCCGGCTCGCCGGTGCCGCCGCGCTGCTCACCTCGGGGGACAGTCAGGGCGCCCGGCTGACCGCGGAACTGCTCCAACGGGACGGCGGGCACCTGGGCCGTGACGGCGAGGGCAGCGAACTCGTCCTCCTGCCCGCTCTGCTGCGCACCGCGTTGATCACCGGCGACCACGTGGCGGGCGCGCAGCTCAAGGCGTTGGTCCCCCGGCTGCCGGACCGCCTGGGGGAGGTGGCGACCGCGGTCGCCGACCGTGCCCTCAGCGGTGCCCTGATGACCGTCTCCCCCCTGGTCGTGATCGCCGACGTCTCCGAAACCGAGGCCCGGCTGGGGGAGTTGCGCGAGCAGTGCCGGGTCCTGCTGACCCCGCAACGGCTGCGGTTCGCCCGGGCGACCGACATCGCCAAGCACTGGCTGGCCCCCGACGACGGGATGCTCGGATCGCTCCTGGCGACGGTGGTCCGGGACGACCGGGCCGCAGTGCCACGGGTGCGGGAGCAGGCCGAACGCCTGTCGAAGCTGGCCGAGGTCAACAACGAGATCGACCGCATGGACCGCAAGCACCGTTCGTCCAGCGGCAAGCCGCTCCAGGGCTCCGGACGGCAGGACCTGGTGCAGCTCGTGGAACGGGCGGTCGGGCTGACCCGGGAATGGTGCTTGGCGGTCAACGGCATCCGGCGCGGCGACCGGTCCCACGGCGATCGGGCGGTCAAGGAGATCTCCTCCCTGCGCCGCTCCCTGCTGGACGGCAAGGACGCGGTGTTGGGGGAACTGGAGCAGCCGTCACGCCGTTGGGGCAGCATCGCCGCCGCGACGGCCTGGGCGGCCCGCACCTCCATGGAGGAGCTGTTCGCGCTGCTGGGCGGCGACACCGCGACCATGCGCCCCGACGCCTCGGTTTCCCCTGAACTCCTGCTGGACGTCGAGCTGTTGAAGGTGTGCGACACCCGCGACGAACGGCCGTCGCTCGACCGGCTCCTCACGGCGGTCGGCCGGAGCTGGGACGACGCCCTCGCCGAACGGCTCGCCCGGGACGCCTTCACCGGGGCCCGCACCATCGTCGACCTGGCCGACCGCGGGTTGCTGCCCCTGGCCCCGGCCGCCGGGTTCACCCCGCCCACCGTGGCCGAGATCGCCGACCGGGAGACGAGCAGACGAGCCGAGCTGCGGCAGGCGCACGACGAACTCGTCGCCGAGCTGCACCGCGCGCAGGCCGACGGCGCCGTCACCGACGACCAGGACCTGCGCCTACAGGAGCTGTTGGCCGACGCCCGCATCCGTCTCGAGGACACCGAGACGCACGACCTGATGGACGTGCGTCGGGCGCTCGACACCGTCACCGGCGACCTGCCGACCTTCCGGCAGCAAGCGGCCGACCGGATCCGAGCCCGGCTCGACGCCGCGGACCCCACGACGGAGGAACGGGCCCAGGTCCTGCGGCACCTGGACACCGGTGGCCTGGCCACCGCGGCCGACCTCGTCTACTTCCTGGAGATCGGCGAACCCGTCCCGGAGATCGAGACCGGCGAGTCCCATCTGATCGAGTACTTCCCGGTGGTGCCGGACAGCCTGCGCAAGGGCATCGACCGCGAGTTCGTGGACCTCGTCCGGACCGGCGGCAAGCACCCCGCGGTCCCCGTCCTGGACTACGGGGCCCTCTCCACCGACGAGGCGGCACTGGCGGCCGACGCGCTCGACGACTGGCGGGAACTGGGCGCCACCGAGCGCAAGGACCGGCTCGAAGTGTCCGCGCGACGCCAACTGCTGCCGGCCCTCAAGCTCCTCGGCTACGACGCCAAGAGCGCCAGGCCGCTCGACGAGCGGTCACCCCACCGGCGCGAGTACCGCCTCTTCGAGGTGACCGAGGTGGAGATCAACGGCCGCGCGAAGGCCCCCGCGTTCGGTTCGCAGATCAGGGAACAGGGCGGCACCCTGCGCGTCCTGATGGTCTGGGGCCGCCCGCCCGCCAAGGTCGTCATGAGCCTGGCGGAGCGCGACACCAGCGGAGCGAGTCTGCTGGTGGTCTACTTCGGCACGCTGAGCCGGGAGGCCCGCGTCGAACTCGCCGTCGGATCGCCCCGGTTGCAGCCGCTGCTGGTCGTGGACGACGCCGCCCTCGCCTATCTCGCGGCCCGGGGGAACCGCCAGGTCAGCACCGCCACCCAGACGCTGCTGCCGTTCTCCGGCATCAACCCGTACATCAGGGAGAAGCGCGGTCGCATCGGCGGCGAGATGTTCTACGGTCGCGACGCCGAACGCAAGAGCATCCTCGACCCGCGCGGCACCCAGGTCATCTTCGGCGGCCGGGGACTGGGCAAATCGGCACTGCTCAGCGACGCCGGCGAACGGTTCGCGGAGCAGCGCCCCGGCTACCACCAGGCCGTGTACGTGAACCTCGACCAGGAGAACATCGGCAAGGGCAGTTCGCTCGGGCCACAGGCGCTGTGGAGCGTACTGGACCGGGAACTGGTCGCGGCGCAGGTGCTGGGTCGGCCACAGGGCCGCCGCTCGCGCCAGGACATCTCGGAACGCGTACGGGCCGCCGTCCGCGTCTGGCTCGACGGGGACTCCCGGCGCCGGCTGCTGATCCTGCTCGACGAGTGCGACCAGTTCTTCGAGGCGGACGCCCCGCGCTTCGACCAGACCAAGAAGCTCAAGGGCCTCGGCTCCGACACCAAGGACCGCGCGAAGGTCGTCTTCGCCGGCCTGCACTCCGTGCAGCGCTTCTCCAAGCTCGCCAGCAACGGGCCGTTCGGCCACCTCGCGCAGACCCCGAAGGTGATCGGCCCGCTCGCCCCCCAGTTCGCCGCGGAACTCCTCGTCGAGCCCATGCGGGCGCTCGGCTTCGAGTTCCACGACATGGACCTCGTCAACCGGGTGCTCGGCTACTGCTCCTACCAGCCGTTCCTGCTCCAGATGTTCGGTCACCGGCTGGTCGAGCTGATGCACCGCAAGCGGGCGCGGCGCGGCGCCGAAGGGCCCCCGTACACGGTCGACGTCGCCGACATCGAGGTCGTGGAGTCGGACACCGGTCTGCGGGACGGCATCTCGGCGGCCTTCAAGGACACGCTCAGCCTGGACCACCGCTACGACGTGATCGCCAACGTGCTCGCGTACCAAGCCCGCCACCACGGGCTGGAGATGCGGCTGAGCGACGCCGAACTGCGCGAGGAGTGCGAGACGTTCTGGCGCAAGGGCTTCGAACAGCTCGACACCGAGGGCTTCCGCGCCTACCTCTCGGAGATGGTGGGCCTCGGCATCCTGGCTCCCAACCACGACGGCCAGGGCTGGCACCTGCGCGGCCCGAACGCCCTGCGCATGATCGGCACCTCCCACGAGGTGGACGCCCGTCTGTTGCGGGCCGAGCAGGACTGCGAACTCCAGGAGAGCATCGTCCAGGAGGGCCGGCCCGAGCTGCCCGACGGCCGGCCGGCTCCGCTCACCATCACCCAACTGGACGATCTGCTCGGTGAGCGCTCCAACCAGACGAGGGTCGTCCTCGGCACGCCCGCCACCGGTGTCACCGACGTCGGCGACACCCTGCGCACGGTCGCCGGGCGCATCGCGGACTGGAAGCTGCCGCCGGTCGGCAAGCCCAGCGTCTACAAGCAGGAGCTCACCGGCGGGCTCCCGCGGGAACGGCGCGTCGTCATCAGTGACTTCGCCCGCTATCCGGCCCGGCCGGCGACCTGCCGGGAGGCGGTCGACCTGGCCGAGACCCTGCTGCCCACCACGCCGGGGGTGACCCGGGCGGTCGTCATTGTCACCGCCCACGACCAACTGGCCCTGTGGCAGACCCTGCTGGCGGGCGCCGAACCGACCGCCGCCGCACCCGTGGTGTTGCGCCGCCACGACCGTCGCAGTCTGCGCGGTTGGGCCCAGCGCATCGAGATGTTCCACACCGAGGACCGCCTCGACCGTCTGCACGAGTTGACCAGCGGCTGGCCCGTCCTGGTCGACCGTGCGTACCGCCTCCACGGCGAACTCGGCGACCCGGATGAGGTGTTGCGGCGACTGGCCGGGCTGCGTACGGACCGTGTCGGGGCCCGCGAGTTCGCCGAGAAGACCGGGGTGTACGCGAGCCCCCTGCTCACCACGGGGTACCGGGTCCTCGACGAGGAGTTCCCGGAGGACCCCTTCGACCTGGAGAGCGCGGTGACCGCCGTGGCGGTCCGGATCGAGGACGAGGACGAGGCCCGGTGGATCGTCAACTGCCTCGACGCCCTCCAGGTGTTCGACCGGGACGACACCCAGTTGCGGCTGGAGCCGCTGTTGCGCCACTGCATGGCGGCCCACCCGTAGACGACGGGGCAGCCGCCGGACCGCCGTGGTCGAGCTCCTGCGCGAGTTCCCGGCGCAGGGCCCGGTGGAGGTCCTCGCCGGGTTCCACGTTGCCGCCGGGGAGGCGGGTGCGCTGGTCATGACGTTCAGCATCGTGGCCGCCCCCGTGACGGCGGCGCACGGTACGGGAGCGGCAATTGCGGTACTTGGGGTCTTCGTGGCATAACGCCGCTCCCGTTTCCGGCCATGTTCGGACCGTGGCCCCGCCGCATGACGGGCCGGCGTCGCCGGGAAGATCTCCATGCAGGTGGCACGTTCACGGTGGAATCTACGGTTCCGAAACCCCCGGACCCCGACGCGCAGGAAGAACAGGTCCGGTCGCACCCTCGTGGCCTGCGAAACGTGTCCGTATGGCAGCCAACCGAAAGGGCCCCCCTTCTGCGGCGATCACTCCCCGTGTTGGCATGGTCGCGGCGGTCCGCAAACAACCTGGAGGGCCGCCTCAGCCATGCTTATGGGGGTCCATCAGTCATGTCCAGACTCACCCGTCGTCAGGTCATCCGAGCCGTAGGAGGCGCAGCCGCGGGCACCGCAGTGCTCGCCGGCGTCGCCACCGTGACCGCCGGCAGCGCACCGGCCGAGGCCGCCGCACCCGGCGGCACCGGCGAACTCGCACCGTTCGACGAGGTCTTCCAGGGCCGCCGCATCCAAGGACTGCCCGACGCGAAGGCCCGCACCCACGCCCACGCAGGACACGGCCCCGGCTACCGCGTCCTGGTCGACGGCCGCGAACTCCAGGTCATGCAGCACGGGAAGAGCGGCTGGAGCAGCACGATCAACCACTACGAGAGGTTCGCGACCCCGCACGACGCCGCACGCACCGCGGTCATCTCGCTGAAGGGCGCCGCCATCGTCCCCTTCGACCCCACCGCCTGAGCCGGGAGCAACCGCCATGACCGTACGCAAGAACCAGGCGAACCTCACGTCCGCCGAGAAGCAGGCGTTCGTCGACGCCGTGCTGGCCCTCAAAGCCAGCGGCGTGTACGACGAGTTCGTCGCCGCGCACCGCCTCCGCTTCGCCCTGGACATGAACACCGGGATATACGTGGGCCACTTCGGCCCGTCGTTCCTGCCCTGGCACCGCAAGTACCTCATCGACTTCGAGAACGAGCTCCAGAAGGTCAACCCGCTGGTGTCGATCCCCTACTGGGACTGGACCGTCGACAACACCGCCGGCTCCTCCCTGTGGGCACCGAACTTCCTCGGTGGGACCGGACGGCCCCTGGACGACCAGGTCATGGACGGCCCCTTCGCCTACTCGGCCGGTCAGTGGCCGATCACCATCCAGGCCGACAGCCGTCCGTTCCTCGCCCGCAACCTCGGCTACCGCGTACCGACCCTGCCGACGCGCGCCCAGGTCGACTCCGCCCTCGCCATCCCCACCTACGACTCCGCGCCCTGGCGGGACGGCTCGGCGGGCTTCCGCTCCACCCTCGAAGGCTCCGCGGGCTACATGAGCATGCACAACCGGGTGCACACCTGGGTGTGGGGGCAGATGGAGTCCAGCGTCTCCCCGAACGACCCGGTGTTCTGGCTGCACCACGCGTTCGTCGACAAGCTCTGGGTCGAGTGGCACGCGCTCCACCCCAGTAGCGCCGAGTACCTCCCCACCGGGGGCACGACCGAGGTGATCGACCTCAACGAGACCATGCCGCCCTGGACCAACACGACCCCCCAGAGCGTGCTGGACCACACCCAGTTCTACGTCTACGCGTAGGAGCGGCGGGGGGTGACGCAGCCGTACGACACGGCGGTCACCCGGCCGCCGCAGTACCGCAGATGAGAACGCAGAACGCCCCGCCCCGGCCTCGGCGGGGCGTTCTGCTGGCCGCTCCACCGGCCGCTCCACCGGCCGTTCCAGGGGGCGTTCCACCAGGCGTTCCGGCGGCGGGACGGAGACCAGCCGGCCCTCCGCACGCGTCGTGCGCGCCCCTGAGAGGCTGGGGCCATGCACCGCACGCCGACACACGTCCTGGTGGTCGAAGACGATCCGACCGTCGCCGAGGTCGTCGTCAGCTATCTCGAACAGGCCGGACACACCGTCGCCCACGCCCCCGACGGCTTCGTCGCCCTGCGCTCCGCCGCGCTGCGCCGCCCCGACCTGGTCGTGCTCGACCTCATGCTGCCGGGCATCGACGGCCTGGAGGTCTGCCGCGCCCTGCTCCGCACGGGACCCGTGCCCGTCATCATGCTGACCGCCCGCGGCGACGAGAGCGACCGGGTCCTCGGGCTGGAGACCGGCGCGGACGACTACCTGACCAAGCCGTTCAGCCCGCGCGAACTCGTCCTGCGGGTCGCGTCGGTGCTGCGCCGGGCGAGCACCGTCGAGCAGCCCGGGCACCTGGTGTCCCGGTTCGGCCTCACCCTGGACCCGGCCGGTCGCACGGTCACCAAGAACGGGCGGGAAGTCAGCCTCACCCTGCGGGAGTTCGACCTCCTCGCCTATCTGCTCCACCACCCCGACCGGGCGGTCACCCGCGAGACGCTGATGCGTGAGGTGTGGGGCTGGGAGTTCGGTGACTTCTCCACGGTGACGGTGCACATCCGGCGGCTGCGCAGCAAGATCGAGGACGACCCCGCCGCCCCCGCCCTGATCCACACGGTCTGGGGGATCGGCTACCGCTTCGCGGACGCCGCACGGGGGAGCTACCCGGGGGTTCACGGTGATGTCTGATCTGGCGCTCATCGCGCTGTACGCCCTGCTCGGCGCGGTGTGCGCGGGACTGGCCGGGGTGGTGGCCCTGCACCTGCTGCGCCGTCGATCGCTCATGGCCTCGCTGACTGTGGTGGCGGCGGTGGCGGTGCTCGCGATGCTCGCCGGCACGCTCTCGGTCTCCTGGGCGATGCTGCTGATGAACGCCCACGACCTCAAGGTGGTGACGGTGGTGGTGGCGATGGCGGCGCTCGCCTCCTTCGCCACCGCGGTCCTCCTGGGCCGCCGGGTGGCGGCCGGCAGCCGTGGCCTGGCGCTCGCCGCCCGCTCGTTCGGACACGACGGCAGCTTCGCCAGCCCCAAGACGCCCGCCACGGCCGAGTTGGCGTCCTTCAGCCGGGAACTGGAGGCGTCCGCGGCCAGACTCGCGGCGTCCAGGGAACGCGAACGCGCGCTGGACGCCTCCCGACGGGAACTCGTCGCCTGGATCTCGCACGACCTACGGACTCCGCTCGCCGGGCTCCGCGCCATGACCGAGGCGCTGGAGGACGGGGTCGCCAGGGACCCGGAGCGCTACTTCCGACAGATCCGCGCCGAGGTGCAGCGGTTGGACGGCATGGTCTCCGACCTCTTCGAATTGTCCCGCATCCACGCCGGCACCCTGTCCCTCGACCCGGTGCGGACCTCCCTGCACGATCTGGTCGGGGACGCCCTCGCCGGCGCCGAAGCCCTCGCCGCCGAGCACGGGGTCCGCCTGCTGAACGATCCCGTCGAGCCGGTGCCGGTGGAGGTCGACGCGGGTGAGATGACGAGGGTCCTGGCGAACCTGCTGGTCAACGCCATCCACCACACACCGGCCGGTGGAGCCGTCGCGGTCTGCGCGACGGGCGGGGACCGCTGGGCCACCCTCGCGGTCACCGACAGCTGCGGAGGCATCCACGAAGACGACCTGCCCCGCGTCTTCGACGCCGGCTGGCGCGGCAACGAGGCCCGCACCCCACCGGGGGGCGCCGGGCTGGGCCTCGCCATCGTGCGCGGCATCGTCGAGGCCCACTCCGGCCGGGTACGGGTCAACAACGTGCCGGGAGGATGCCGCTTCGAGCTGACTCTGCCCGTGGCGCCGCTGTAGGAGCCCTCGGGGTGCCGGACCCCGGCCGGAGCTCGCGCTCCGCCCGGGGTCACCGGTGCGACGGCCGCTACGGGGCGCCGTGTCCGAACTGCGGGGGGCGCTTCTCCAGGAAGGCGCGCATCCCCTCCTTCTGGTCGGCGCCGGCGAACAACGAGTGGAAGACCCGCCGCTCGTACCGCAAGCCCTCGCCCAGTCCCGACTCCAGCGCCTGACCGACCGCCTCCCGGGCCGCGAGGGCCGCCGGCCGGCTGCGGGAGGCGATCACCTGCGCCAACTCGGCCGCCTCGGAGTCCAGCTGACCGGCGGGGACCAGTCGTGAGATCAGTCCGGAGCGCTCCGCCTCCGCCGCGTCCATCGTCCTCCCGGTGAGGATCAGGTCCATGGCCTTGGCCTTGCCGATCAGCCGGGTGAGCCGCTGGGTCCCGCCGATGCCGGGGATCACTCCGAGCGTGATCTCCGGCTGGCCGAAGACCGCGGTGGTGTCGGCGATGACTGTGTCACACATCATGGCGAGCTCGCAGCCGCCGCCCAGGGCGAAGCCGGCCACCGCCGCCACCTTCGGCGTGCGCAACGCCGCGAACAGTTCCCAACGGGCGAACCAGTCCGCCGCGAACATCTCCGGCGCGCTGCGCTCGGCCATCTCCCGGATGTCGGCGCCCGAGGCGAACACGCGGTGGGAACCGGTGATGAGGAAGCAGCCCACCTCGGGGTCGGTGTCCAACGGGCCCAGCGTGTCGAGCAGTTCCTCCAGCAAGGCGGTGTTGAGGGCGTTGCGCACCTCGGGCCGGTGCAGGCGGACGGTCACCACGCGGTCGTGGCGCTCCACCTTCAGATGGTCGGGCATGTCTCCTCCGGGGAATTCGTGGGGGTGGGGAGTGGGTGTGGGAAGGGGAATGGGAGTGGGGAGTGGGGACGCATGGGGGTGGGCGTGCGGGTCAGGAGTCCCAGATCGCGCCGTGCGCGGGTATGCCACGCTGTTCCAGGGCGTGCACCACCGCGCGGGTGAGCCTGCGGTTGGAGATGCAGATCACCGCCTCCGCGCCGGATTCCTGCCAGACGGCGTGGGCGAGGGCCGCCATGTCGGGCTTGCCGTGCGTGGCGGTGTCCCACACCACGGCATCGGGCTGCGCCGCGAGGATCTCGTCCACCAGGGCGTCCCCGTAGGTCGCCCGGGGACTGCGGGCCGCCCACACCAGTCGGGCGGGCACGGTCCCCGCCAACAGGTGCGGCAGACACGGTCCGATCCCGCTGCCGGTGGCGATGTACACGACCCGTCGGAACAGCGTCTCGATGTTGGCGACTCCCGCGGTGGGGATTCCCTTGACCCACACGGTGTCCGGCAGCTCGTCGATGAACTCCCCCGTCCAGTCGCCGGCGCGGGAGACCGTCAACCGGAATCCGCTGCGCCCGGGTGCGGGGACGTTCGCGAAGGAGTGCCACTCGGTGAGCGGCGAACGGCTGATCGCGGTCGCGGAGCCGGCGAACGGGGTCACCCCGTGGTCGAAGTGCGCCAACACCACATGGGAAGAAGGACGTTCCAACGCGACCGGGACCCGGCGCAGCCGCAGCCAGGGCAGGGCGATGCTGAAGGTGACGAGCGCCAGCAGCCAGGGGCCGGGCGAGGCGACGAGGGAAGTTCCGCGGTCGTGGGCGACCAGCAGGGTCTGGGCCCACAACAGGGCGAGTGCGGCCCAGCCGCCGAAGCGGTGGACGCGCTCGAAGGCGTCGTGGAAGCGGGCGCGCAGCGCCGGGAGCGCCGTGAGCGCGACGACGGTCAGCACGACCGCCGGAGCCCAGGAGACGAGGAGGGTGGCGAGGGGTGCCCCGTCGTGGGTCAGGCGCACGGTCAGCGCCAGGAACCAGAGCGTTCCGGCGACGGCACCACCGATGTGCAGCCCACCGAAGTGGTAGACCTTCGACAGGGCCCACCTGACGCGCAACGGCCAGGTCAGGGGCGCCGCCGTGGCGATCCTGAACAGTGCGTTGATCACGTACTGCTGCCGGATCAGCACCGCCAGGGTGAAGTTCACCAGCGCCGCGTGGGAGAGGGTGTCCACCGCAACCGGGCCGGGGGCGGCCACCGCGTACCCGAGCACCCCCGCATTGACCAGGAGCACGGACGCGAGCAACCGGTGGTGGGGGATCAACCGCGGATGTCCCAGCACGCGCCGGGTGAGCGAGCCGGGCGGCGGCAGCGGGGGCACCGCGAGCGGCTCTGTGACGGGTGCGCCGGTCGGCGGTCGCGAGACGGTACTCATGACGCCACGTCCGACCGCTCGGCCCGCAGGCGTTCGGCGAGCTCCACCAGCGCGGCCTTGTCGATCTTCCCCCGGCTGGTCTGCGGAAGGAGGTCCAGTGCGTGCACGTCCTCGGGGACGTAGTAGTACGGCAGGACATCGGCGACCGCGCGGCGCGCAGCGGCCGGCCCGAGGCTCCCGGGGGCGACGAAGGAGACGAGGGTGCTGCCGTCGAGCCGCACGGTGGCGGCCCTGACGCAGCCGGGCATCGATTCCAGGACGGCCGACACCGCGTCGAGTTCGACGCGGAAGCCCCGGATCTTCACCTGGTCGTCGGTGCGGCCGAGGTGTTCCAGTTCGCCTTCGGGGGTCCAACGGCACAGGTCGCGGGTGCGGAACATCAGCTGCCCCGCTCCGACGAAGGGGTCCGGTCGGTAGCGCTCGTGGGTCAGCCCGGGGTTGTCGAGGTACCCCGCGGTCACTCCCGCGCCCCCCGCCCACATCTCGCCCACCTCGCCGATGGGCAGCGGCCGGCCGTGGTCGTCGAGGACGTACACGGTGGTGTTCGGGACGGGGCGTCCGATCGTCAGTCGTTCGGCCGACGGGGAGTGCCGCTGCACGGTGTTGACGATCGTGGTCTCGGTGGGACCGCAGCCGTTGTGGAAGTCGCAGACGGCCGCCCACCGGTCGGCGAGTGCACGGGGGCACGGCTCCCCGGCCACCGCCACTGCCCGCACCCGGGTGCAGTCCGCGGGGTCCAACCCCGACAGGATGGTAGGCGTCGCGATGATCACCTCCGCCTCACGGACCGCCTCGGTGAAGTCCTTGCCGCGCAGCACGAGGGTCGCACCGTGGCTCAGCGCGCCCAGGATCTCCCAGGCCGCCATGTCGAAGGCGATGTTGAGGAGTTGACTGACCCGCATGCCCGGTTCGATCCCCAGCCGACCGGGCGCGGTGTGCAGCAGGTTGCACACGTTGCGGTGCGTGACGGCCACCCCGTTGGGCTGTCCGGTGGTGCCGGAGGTGAACAGGACGTAGCAGAGGTCCTCACCGCGCGGGTCGGGCTCGGGGCGGGGCCCGGCGCCGGGGCGGGACAGGGATTCCCCCACCGGGGGCAGGGGCTCCTCCATCAACAGGTCGACGGCGACCGTACCCGTGCCGGGGGTCACGGGCACCCGGTCCTCGTACGGGGAGAGCGTGAGCACGGTGCGCGCCCCGGAGGTCCGCAGCACGTGCCGGAGCTGGGCCCGCGGGGTGATGCCGATGTCCTGGGGGACGTAGGCGGCACCGGCCTTCAACGTGCCCAGGAGCGCGACGAGCATCGGCAGGGAACGACGGACGAAGACCGCCACCCGGTCACCGGTGCGCACGCCCCGGTCGGCGAGCACCCGGGCCAACCGCTCGGCGTGGCGGTCCAACTCGCCGTAGGTGATGCTCCGCCCGTCGTGCGTGGCGGCGATCGTCATCGGTCGGGTCCGGGCCTGGTCCTCGAAGGCCCGGTGCACCAGCTCGTACGGCACCGTTCGACTCGGACCCTGTCCGAACGTGCGGAACAGCATCCGGTCCTCGGCCGTCAGCCCGTCGAGCAGGGCACTGCTCCACCCGGACGGCCCGGGAAGTGCACGTTCCACGATTCTCTCCACCATCAGCCACCTACCTCCTCATGCGCATCAGCAACTCGGGAGGCTCAGTGAACAAGCCGTCACGAGCGCAGGGCGAGGGAAACGGCCTTACCGTCAGGCTCTCGTAAGAACCTGGCCGCCCGTCGTCCGGGCCCGTCGCCCCGCTCGTCAACTGCACGCGTGCAAGGGGTGGTTGCCCACCATGCGGTTGCCTGACCGAACCACCGCGGTCAGGCGACCCCTTGTTAGCCTCGCCCAAGTCGTCAGGGGCTCAAGAGGACTTGGGGGATTACGTGTCCACAGGGGGAGTGACGTTCCGCGCGGTCGGCCACCGTTACCGGACGCAACGTCTGTTCCACGGCCTCGACCTCGCCGTGCCCGCCGGCACCACCCTCGCCGTCCTCGGACCCTCGGGCGTCGGCAAGAGCACCCTGCTGCGCCTGGCCGCCGGTCTCCACCGTCCGACGACCGGAACCGTCACGGCGCCCGACCGCGTGGGGTACGCCTTCGCCGAACCCCGGCTGATGCCTTGGCGCACCGCCCTGGACAACGTGGTCTTCGTCCTGGGCCGCCGACCCGCCGCCGCAGACCTCGCCCGCGCCCGCCACCTCCTCGACGGACTCGGCCTCGCGGACTCCGTCGACGCCTACCCGGCGGCACTCTCCACCGGGATGCGGCAACGCGTCGCACTCGCCCGTGCCCTGATCGTCCGCGCCCCGCTCCTCGTCCTCGACGAACCCGCCTCCGCACTGGACATCCACCTCCGCGCCGAGGTGCGACAGACCCTCCTCGCCCTCGCCCGGGACGCCGGTTCGACCGTCCTGTGGTCCACCCACGACCCCCACGAGGCCGCCGTCACCGCCGACCGCGCCCTGGTCCTGGGACCCACCGGGCACCAGGTCCTGGACTTCGACGCACCCGCCGCCACCCGCACCCCCGCCGCCACCGAACGCGCCGAACGGGCCGTCGTCCGGGCCCTCACCGCGGCGCACCCCACGGCGCACCTCACCGACCCGCCGGGCGGGCCGCCCGCGCCACCCCACCCCCACCGCTCAGGAGCCCACGAGTGACCACGCACACCCGCCACCCCCACCGCCACCGACCCGTCCGCGCCGCGCAACTCCTGGCGTCTCTTACCCTCCTCACCGCCTGCGCCGGGCCCGGCGCAGGCGGTGAGGACACCGGCCTGCGCATCGCCGTCGCCCCCAACGCGGTGCTCGACGCCGCGACCGCCGGACTGCGCACCGACCGGGAACTCACCTCCGAGGCCGGCAGCGTCCGCTTCAGCGCCCTGCGCAACCCCGACGAGATCCGCACCCAACTCACCAGCAACTCCGTCGACGTCCTCACCCTCCCCAGCAACATCGCGGCCAACCTGCACAACCGGGGCGTCGACGTCCGCATCCTCGGCGTCGTCGGCGGACCCGTCGACGTGCTCGTCGGCCCGGACGACGCAGCACCCTCCTGGTCCTCGCTGCGCGGCGCCACCGTCCACATCCCGTTCAAGGGCGACGTCAACGACGTGCTGTTCCGTCACCTCGCCCGTAAGAACGGACTCACCCCCGGCGAGGACCTGACCGTCGTCAACCACCCCGGCCTCCCCGACCTGCTCACCGCGGTCAGCGCCGGCGAGGTCGACTACGCACTGCTCCCCGAGCACCAGGCCAGCCTGGCGGTCAGCCGGGCCGCGTCCGTCGGCCGCCCGAAGAAGCAGATCCTCACCCTCGGCGAACAGTGGCGCAAGGCCACCGGACAGCGCAGCCTGCCCACCTACGCCGTCGGCGTCCGCGGCCGGTTCGCCGAGGACCACCCCGAACTCGTCGGACACCTCCACCGCGCCCTCACCCGCTCCGCCCGCAGCGCCGCCGACCGGCCCGCCGCCATCGCCCCCCAGGTCGCCCGGCGCACCGGAGCCCCCGGCCCGCTCGTCACCGGGCTGCTCGACCGCCTCACCCCCACCTACCGCAGCGCCCGCGACGCCCGCCCCGAACTGACCGCGCTCTTCACCGAACTCGCCGCCGCCTCGCCGGCCCTGGTCGGAGGGAAGGTGCCCGGTGCCGGCCTCTACGTCACCGAGGGTCCGTGACACCGCACTCGTGCTGACGGGCACCGTGGCCCTGGTCGCCCTCTGGCACCTCTGGGCCGCCCGCCACCCCGCCGTGCTCGTCCCCTCACCCGCCGAAACGACCCAGGCGCTGCAACGCCTCACCGCCAGCGGCCTGTTGCCCACCGAGATCGCCCGCAGCCTCGGCCGAACCCTCCTCGGCTCCGCCCTCGCCCTGCTCATCGGCACCCTGTGGGGACTGATCGGCGGCACCAGCGCCCTCGCCGACGGACTCAGCCGGCCGCTGCGCGCGGTGCTGCTCGGCATTCCGCCGATCGTGCCCGTCGTCATGGGAATGGTCTGGTGGGGCGGCGGGGGAGAGGTGCCCGTCTTCGTCGCCACCCTGGTCTCGGTGCCGGTCGTCGCCGTCGCGGTCGCCGAAGCCGTACGCTCCCTCGACGCCGACCTGCTGGAGATGGCCACCGCCTTCCGAGTGCCCCTCCTCCACCGCCTCCGTCACCTGGTGCTGCCGGCCCTCACCGCCCCGCTCCTCGCCTCCGTCGCCCTGGTCACGACCACCTCGCTGCGCACCACGATCATGTCCGAACTGCTCGCCGCCCCCGACGGAGTCGGCGCCCAGATCGCCACCGCACGCACCAACCTCGCCACGGACGAGGTCTTCGCCTGGGCCACCGTGGCCGTGGCCGTCGCCCTGCTCACCGAACACCTGCTGGTCGGCCCGTTGCGCCGGCGCGCCCACCGCTGGCAACGCGACGGCCCCGCGAACTCACCCGACCCCATCCTCGAAAGGACCCCGTCATGACCGCGGCCCCCGCCCCGGAGACCGGCCCCGTGGACGAGTACGTTCCCGTCCTCATCGCCGGAGCCGGCCCCGCCGGACTGACCCTCGCCCTGCTCCTCGACCGGCTGGGCGTTCCCTTCCTGCTCGTCGAGCGCCGCACCGGACCCAGTGCACTGCCCCGCTCCCGAGCCGTGAACACCCGCACCATGGAGGTCCTTCGACACCTCGGCCTCGCCGACGAGGTCACCGGGGCGGCATTCGCCCAGGAACGCGTCGGACTGCGCTTCGCGTTCGCCCCGACCCTGACGTCCCTCACCGGCCCCGACGCCGTGCTCGCCCGGCACGTCGCCGCCGGTCGCCGCGCCGACCACAGTCCGGTGACGACGGTGCTGTGTCCGCAGGACGTCGTCGAGGACATCCTGCGGCGCCGCGTCCCCAGCGCCCGCGTACGGTACGGGCACGCACTCGGCGCCCTGGACCAAACGGACGAGCACCTCACCGCCACCGTCACCGGACCCGGGGGCCGTACCTACCGGGTGCGCTGCGGGCACCTCGTCGGCTGCGACGGCGCCCACAGCGCGGTACGACGCGCCACCGGGACCGAGCTGCGCGGCGGCGGGCCCGTCACCGAGAACCACCAACTCCTCTTCGAGGCCCCCCTCGGCCCCCTCTTCGGTGAGCTGCGGGCCTCCAACACCTTCCTGCACTCCGACGGGGTGCGCGGCTACCTCCAGCCCACGTCCGTGCCCGACCGCTGGACCTTCAACCGGCTCCTGGAAGGCCCCCCGGACCCGACGCCGCTCGACCCCGCCGACGTGGTGCGCACCGTCGCCGGTGATCCCGGGCTCCCGGTCAAGGTGCTGGAGGAGTCCCACTGGACCAGCCGGAGCGAGGTCGCCGAGCGGATGACCGTCGGTCGGGTCCACCTCGCGGGCGACGCGGCGCACCTGGTGACGCCGTTCAGCGGCTCCGGACTCAACCTCGGCGTCCAGGACGTGCACAACCTGGCCTGGAAGCTCGCCGCGGTCGTCCACGGCTGGGCCGGCCCGGGACTGCTCGCCACCTACGACCCCGAACGCCGTCCGGTCGCCGAACGGACCGCCGACGAGGACCGCACCAACAACGCCACCGCCGTCGCCACCGGCAACTGGGACCGCTGGCGCGAGGAACTGCCCAAGCGGCTGGTGAAGGACGGTCTGATCCTCGGCTTCCACTACCCGCAAGGTGCGCTCGTCCCCGAGGAGGACCCGGCCGACCCGGCCGACCCGGTCATGGACTCCCGTGCCGACTACCGTCCGAGCGCCCGCCCCGGGCACCGCGCCCCGCACCTCCCGCTGGGCTCCGGACCCGACGCCGCCTCCGCACTCGACCTCTTCGGCCTCGGATTCACCCTGCTCACCGGAGCCGAGGGCAGGGTCTGGACGACGGCGGCCCACCACGTCCAGCAGCGCCTCTCCGTGCCCCTGCACACCAGGGTCCTCGACCCCGGGACCGCGGAGATCGACCCGGACTGGACGCGCACGTACGGAATCACCGCATCCGGCGCCGTCCTGGTGCGCCCCGACGGGCATGTCGCCTGGCGCCGCACCACCGACGGGCCCGACCCGGCCGCCCTCCTGGAACGCGCACTGCGCACCGTGCTGAGCCGCCCGCAGTGACGGGCCGTCCCGCCCGGTCGGGGCCCGGAGTCGGCCGGTGGGGCAACTCCCCGCCGACCAGGGGAGGATCGTTGCCAAGGTAAGCCTTGCCTGACTAGTGTGCGACCGTGGCTCGCACGACCGGCGGGTTCCGGCCGTGCGGGCGTCACCCCTCGGCCGAGGTCCGCCATCCGGACGCGCACCGCGGTGCGGGCCGCTGCCGGACGGTACGCCGTCCGGTGTCTCCACCACTCACAGACGGGCCTTGCCATGACCACAACGACCGTACGCGAACGGCCCCTGAGCCGCCGGGGCGTGATCTCCATGGGCGCCGTGCTCGGCTCGTCCCTGACCCTCGTCGGATGCGGCAACGACGACGGGTCCACCCCGGCCGAGCCGGCCGGCCCCGGTGCGGGCGGCGCCTTCCCCGTCACCGTCGAGGACAAGTTCGGATCGGTGCGGATCGCCAAGAAGCCCGAGCGGGTGCTCTCCCTGGGGCGCACCGACCACGACGTGCTCCTCGCCCTCGGTGTCGTCCCGGTCGGCCTGTGGCAGTTCATCCCCACCATGAAGCGCGGCGTGGGCAGTTGGGCGGAACCCTCGCTGGGCGGCAAGACCCCGACCTTCCTCAAGCCGCCGTTCGACTTCGAGAAGGTGGCCTCCCTCGCCCCCGACCTGATCGTCAACGTCCAGTCCGGCGGGGACGAGACCGAGTACCGCACCCTCACCGACATCGCCCCCACGGTGGGGTTGCCCGGCGACGCCGCGGCGAACACCGTGCCGTGGCGGGATTCCACCAAGCTCATCGCCCGCGCGGTAGGCCGGGCCGCCGAAGGGGACAAGCTGATCGCGGACACCGAGGCGCTGCTCAAGGCCGCCGCGGACCGCAATCCCGCGTTCGCCGGCAAGACCGTGTCCATCCTGCTGGCCTTCGGCGGCAAGGTCGGCGTGTACACCACGGGCGACACCCGGATGCAGATCGTCTCCGCGCTCGGTCTGAAGCCCTCGGAGTACGTGACGGGCCTGGGCGAGGACACGTACTTCGTCGAACTGTCCGCCGAGAAGACGGGCGAGGCGGACGCCGACGTGGTGATCCTGCTGAGCCAACAGCAACTCCCGCTGGCGGCCACGTTGAAGCAGTACCCGCAGATCGCCGAGATGAAGGCGGCCCGGGAGGACCGGCTGGTCTTCCCCGCCGACCCGTCCGTCGGCCTGGCCCTCTCCAGTGCCTCCGTGCTCAGCATCCCCTACGCGGTGAAGGGCCTGGAGCCGCTGCTGCGGGAGGCCCTGGCCTGAGGACCGGTCCCGGCCGGGGTGGGCTTCGGAGCGCGGGCTCAGGGCCGGCGCCCCTCCCGCCCCGGACGGGGACGGAACCCGACCGCTCTCAGACCTTGCTGAGGGCCCCGTCGAGGCGGCGCGGGTCGTCGGGGCGGGCGGCGGGAACCACCAGCGGCGTCCCGACCTCCGGATCGGGGATGATCCGGCAGGCCAGTCCGAACACCTCCTGCACCAGGTCCGCCGTGACGACCTCCATCGGATCGCCCTGCGCCGCTATCCGGCCGTCCTTCATCACGATCAGGTGCGAGGCGTACCGGAACGCCTGGTTGAGGTCGTGGAGCACCAGGACGAGGGTGTGCCCCCGCCGGTGGTGCAGGTCCCAGCAGAGGTCCAGCACCTCGACCTGGTGCGCCAGGTCGAGGAAGGTGGTCGGTTCGTCCAGCAGCAGGATGTCGGTGCGCTGGGCGAGCACCATCGCGAGCCAGACGCGCTGTCGCTGCCCACCGGACAGCTCCTCGACGAACCGGTCGGACAGGTCGCGGACATGGGTCATCTCCATCGCCTCGACCACCGCCTGCTCGTCCTCGGCGGACCACTGCCGCAGCAGCCGCTGGTGCGGGAACCGGCCGCGGGCGACCAGGTCGCCGACCGTGATGCCGTTGGGTGCCGTCGAGGTCTGGGGGAGCAGACCGAGCAGCCGGGCGGCCTCCTTCGTGGCGTACGAGGAGATCGGTGCGGAGTCCAGGAGGACCGCACCGGCCCGTGGCTTGATCATCCGGGACAGCGCCTTGAGCAGCGTGGACTTGCCGCACCCGTTGGGGCCCACGATCACCGTGAAGGAGCCGTCGGGGATGCGGATGTCCAGTGCGTCGGTCACCACGCGCTCGTCGTAGGCGAGGGTCAGGCCCGCACCGCGCAGTCGGACCTCGTGCGCCCCGTCGCTCATGTCGTTTCCCGTCCGTTCTCCCGGCGGTGCCGGAGGTGGCGCCCGGTGCGGCGCCGGCTGGTACCGGTCGTCATCGACGCCGCCACTGTCGGCCCAGTAGCCAGGCGAGGTAGAGCCCGCCCAGCGCGGCGGTGCCGATGCCCACCGGGAGTTGGGTCGGGGCCAGGGCGCGCTGGGTGGCCAGGTCGGCGGCGGTCAGCAGCAGTGCGCCCATCAGTGCGGCGGGCAGCAGCCCGGACCCGGGCGAGCCGGTCAGCCGCCGGGCCAGTTGCGGTGCGGCGAGCGCCACGAACGGGATCGGTCCCGCGGCGGCGGTCGCCACCGCGGTCAGCGCGACGCTGGTCACCAGCAGCGCCAGCCGGGTCGGCTCGACGGGGACCCCTCGGGCGCGGGCGGTGTCGTCGCCCATCTCCAGCAGGGTCATCCGACGGCCGAGTGCCGAGGCGACGGGCACCAGGAGCAGCAGGGCGAGGGCCAGCGGCACCACATGGTCCCAGCGACGGCCGTTGAGGCTGCCGGTCAGCCACAGTTGGGCGGTCTGGGCGTCGTTCAGCGAGGCACGGGTCAGCAGATAGGCGTTGAACGCGTTGAGCATGGCGGCGATGCCGATGCCGGTGAGGATGAGCCGGAAGCCCTGCGCCCTACGGCGGAAGGCGAGCACGTACACCAGGGCCGCGGTGAGCAGCCCGCCGACGACCGCGCCGAAGGCGGTGGCCCGCAGGCCACCGCCGAGCAGCAGGATCACCACCAGGGCGCCCGTCGCGGACCCCGTGGTGAAGCCGACCACGTCGGGACTGCCCAGCGGATTGCGGGAGACGCTCTGGAACATCGCCCCGCCGATCCCCAGTGCCGCCCCCACCATCACCGCCACCAGCAGTCGGGGCAGGCGCAGTTCGCGCACGATGAAGTCGACGCCCGGGGGCCCGTCGCCGACCAGGGCGGCGAACACGTCGCCGAGGGAGGCGGAGTAGCTACCGGTGGTCAGGCTGACCAGACCGACCGCGCAGATCGCCAGGGTGAGCAGCGTCCCGACGGCCAGCGACCGCAGGTGCAGACGAACGGACACGGCACCGGAACGGGTCCGCAGCACCCTCCCGGTCACCGGCCGGTCGTCGCGCCGACCGCGGACGGCGCTCACAGGGCCGCGATCCGGCGTCGGCGGCTGAGCAGGATGAAGAGGGGCGCGCCGAGGAACGCGGTCACGATGCCCGCTTCCAACTCGCCCGGTGAGACCAGGAACCGGCCGAGGACGTCGGCGCCGAGCAGCAGGACGGGCGCGAGGAGCAGCGAGTAGGCCATCACCCAGCGCTGGTCGGGGCCGGTCACCATGCGTACGAGATGGGGGACCGCGAGTCCGACGAACGCGATCGGTCCGGCCGCCGCCGTGGCGCCGCCGCAGAGCAGGGCCACCGCCACCGCTCCGGTCAACCGGGTCCGTTCGGTGTGTGCGCCGAGCGCCCGACCGGTCTCCTCGCCGAGCGCCAGTGCGTTCAGCGGACGGGCGAGCCCCAGGGCGGCGACCACACCGATGAGGATCAGCGGACCCACCTGCACCACTACGTCCGTGGTCCGTCCGGCGAGCGAGCCGACCGCCCAGAAACGGAACTCGTCGAAGACGCTGAGGTCGTGGAGGATCACCGCGGACACGTACGCGATCAGCGTGGCGTTGATCGCCGCACCGGCGAGGACCATCCGCTCCGGTGTCGACGCCCGACCCAAGGCGCCGAGCAGGTACACCACCGCGTAGGCGACGGCCGCGCCGAGGAGGGCGAACCAGACGTATCCGATCGGTGAGTCGACGCCGAGGAAGGCGATGGCGGTGACCACGGCGGCGGACGCCCCGTTGTTCACCCCGAGCAGTCCCGGGTCGGCCAGCGGATTGCGGGTCAGTCCCTGCATCAGTGCCCCGGCGAGGCCGAGCGCGGCGCCCGCCAGCACACCGACGGCGGTGCGCGGAACCCGCAACTCGCGCACGACGAACGCCTCCTCGCCGCCACCGCCCCGGACGAGCACCTCCCACACGGTGGCGAACGGAACGTTCCGTGCGCCGACCGAGAGGCTGAGGCCGCAGACGAGGACGAGTGCCAGGGCTGCGAGCGCGAGTCCGTACCAGCGGAGCGCACCCGCGCGGCGGACGACCGTCCGTGCCGGTGCCGCGGGCTCCTTGGTGAGCGCCGGCGCGGTGGGCGGTCCCCCGGCGGGTATGTCGCCGCCGGTTGCTCCGTCCCGTGCCTTCATCGTCCGACCACCGCCGTACGTCCGGAGCGGCAACGCGCTTCCGCCACCTCGCCCCCTCCGTCCGTCCACCCCGGTCCGAGGCAGTGCAGGCAAGCCTAACCATCCTTGTGTCGGGCATTCAACTTCCCCCGGATCGGCGGGGAGCAGGGGGAACGCGCGTCGAGCGGGTGCCGGGGGCCGCCGGAAGGGGGCGTTCCCCTGCGGTGGTTCGGTACCGGCTCCGGGCTCAGCCGAGGGCCGCCCGGGCGTCCGCGGCGCCCGTCCTACGGTGGTCCGACGGCCGCGTCCCACGGATGCGTTTGAACGCCGCGCTCAAGGCGAATGCGTCGGCGTACCCCACCTGGCGGGCCACGGAGGCCACCGTGTCGTCCGTGGCCCGGAGCAGGTCACTCGCCAACGAGACGCGCCATCCGGCCAGGTACGCCATCGGCGGCTCGCCCACCAGCAGGGTGAACCGGTGGCCGAGGCCGGACCGGGAGACCCCCACTTCGTCCGCCAGCATCCGCACCGTCCACGGCCGCGCCGGATCGTCGTGCATCAGCCGCAGTGCTCCGCCCACGACCGGATCGCCGAGCGCCCGGTACCAGCCCGGTGCCCGGGCCTCGGGCCGGGCGAACCAGGCCCGCAGGGTGTACACGAGCAGCAGGTCGAGCATCCGGTCGACCACCACCTGTTGCCCCGGATCGGCACGCTCCACCTCGGCCCTGACCAACTCCAGCATCGGGTGGTGCTGTTCCGCTCCGGGCACCCGGAGCACCGCAGGCAACGCCTCCAGCAGCCGACCGCTGACCTCCCCGCCCCCCTGGTACAGGCCGGTCAGCAACATCGCGGAGCCCTCGTAGCGTTCGCCGCAGGCCCGTAGGTCCAGCCGGATGTCCTCGGTGACGTCGACCCCTTCGGCGGTGACGCACCGCTCGGAGCCGTGCACGTCGATGCCCGCCGGCGTCGTCGGCGCGTCCGAGACGGTGTGCGGTGCGGAGCCCGTCACGATCACCAGGTCGCCCGGCTCCACACGCACCGGTTCGGCGCCGTCCACCCGGACCCAGGCGGTGCCCGACAACATGGTCATCAGGGTCAGGGGCGAACCGCCCACGAACCGCAACGACCAGGGCGGGTCCAGGATCGACCGGCCGAAGACGGCTCCTCGGGCCCTCGTCTCGTACAGCAGGTTGGCGAGCGCGTCCACCCGGCGATTCTACGGTCCGGCCCCGGCCGCCCGGCCCGCTGGACGCACGCACATCACCCTCGGCGTCATGGCCATCGGTCCTGCCGCCGCCTGCCGGTTGGCTGGTCGCATGAACCTGGTGCACGTCCCCCTCACCCACGCCCTCCTGAGGAACCGCCGTGACAACTGACCCGCTCGACCCGGCCGTTCCCGGGCGGCGAGCCGGCCCACGGGAGTGGATCGGCCTCGCCGTGCTCGCCCTGCCGACCCTGGTACTGGCCCTGGACATGAGCGTCCTCTACCTCGCGTCGCCGCACCTCGGCGCGGACTTGGCGCCGACCGGCTCCGAACTCCTGTGGATCATGGACGTCTACGGGTTCATGATCGCCGGCTTCCTGATCACCATGGGAACGCTCGGTGACCGCATCGGCCGCCGGCGGCTGCTGATGATCGGTGCCTTCGCGTTCGGTGTGGCCTCGATCGTGGCGGCCTACGCCACCAGCCCGTTGATGCTGATCCTCGGCCGTGCGCTGCTGGGTGTCGCCGGTGCGACCCTGGCGCCGTCGACCCTCGCGCTGATCAGCAACATGTTCCGGGACGCCGGCCAGCGGGCGGTGGCCATCTCGATCTGGATCTCCTGCTTCATGTCCGGGATGGGCGTGGGCCCGGTGGTGGGCGGACTGCTGCTGGAGTGGTTCTGGTGGGGGTCGGTCTTCCTGCTGGCCGTTCCGGTCATGGTGCTGCTGCTGGTGACGGCGCCGACGGTGTTGCCCGAGTACCGGCCCGAGCAGGCTCCGCGACGTCTTGACCCGGCCAGTGTGGTGCTGTCCCTGGCGGGCATCCTGCCCACCGTCTACGGCCTGAAGCGGATGGCCACCGAGGGCTTCGAGCCGTTCGCGGTCATCGCGGTGGTGCTGGGCGCGGTGTTCGGCGTGCTCTTCGTTCGCCGTCAACAGCGCCTGGAGGAGCCCTTGTTGAACCTCGCCCTGTTCGCCGACCGCTCGTTCCGCGCGGCTCTGCTGATCATTCTGGTCTCCACCGCGGCGGGCGGCGGCCTGTACCTGTTCGCCACCCAGTACGTGCAGATGGTGGCCGACCAGCCGCCGCTGCGGGCCGGGCTCTGGCTGATCCCGACGGCGGTGGCGAGCGCCGTGGGCTCGCTGATCGCCCCGGCGCTGGCGCGCAGGTTCCGACCGGGCCGGGTGGTGGCGGGGGGCCTCGTGGTGGCGGTCGCCGGCTATCTGATGACGGCGGTCGCGGACGCCGACTCCGCACTGGTCGTGGTGGCGGGCGGCATCGCCCTGGTCTTCTTCGGCGCGGGCCCGATGACGGCGCTGAGCACCGATCTGGTGGTGGGTTCCGTGCCGCCGCACCAGGCGGGGGCGGCGGCCTCGATGTCGGAGACCAGTACGGAGTTGGGCATCTCGCTGGGCGTGGCGGTCCTGGGCAGTCTGGGGACCGCCGTCTACCGCAGCCGGATGGACGAAGCCCCGCCCGAGGGTGTGCCGGAGGACGCGGTGGCGGCGGCCGGGGACACCCTGGCAGTGGCGACCGCGGAGGCGGAGCGCCTGCCGGACGGCCCCGCACAGGCCCTGTTGGAGGCGGGGCGCGAGGCGTTCACCGCCGGTATGAACGTCGCCGGATTCGTGGGTGCGGCGCTGGTGACGGTGCTGGCCGTGGTCGCCGCGCGGGTCTTCGGCCGGGCCCGCCCGGCGGCGCCATCACCGGCGGCGGCCGTGGCGGACCGGGTCGGCGCCCCGGACTGAGGCCCGGGAGCCTGGCGGACCGCACCCCCCTTCGGCGCGACCGCTAGGCTCCGGCGCATGACGGAACCGGCGGATCTGAGCGATGTCGAGGTGGCCGTGGCCGCCGCCCGGGCCGGTGCCGAGGTGGTGCGCGGTTCGTACGGCACGCGCCTGGCCCGCATCGACAAGGGCGGCGGCGACTTCGCCACCACGGCCGATGTGGAGGCCGAGCGGGCCGTACTCGCCGTGATCCGCGCAGCCAGGCCCGGCGACGCGGTACTCGGCGAGGAGGGCGGTCGACAGGGCGGCTCCGACACCGGGCGGCAGTGGTGGGTGGACCCCCTGTGCGGCACCCTGAACTATGCGGTGGGCACCCTGGTGGTCGCCGTCAACGTGGCGTTGCGCGGCGGGGCGGCGGCGGTCGTCGACCCGTTCGGCGACGAGGTCTTCCTCACCGACGGCCGGACCGCCCGGGTGCGGCACCGGGGCGTCGAATCGGACCTGGTGCCCACGTCCGCCAGTCGATTGGTGGACGTCAACCTCGATCCGCCGTTCCCCGGTGCGCCCGCCTTCCGGGCGGTGGACCTGCTGGCCCGCCCCGAGTTCGTCGCGTCCTTCCGGCCGAGGGTGGTGTCCAGCACGCTGGCCCTGGCCTGGGTCGCGGCGGGCAGACGGGCCGCGTACGTCACCGACGGCGGCGACCTGTCGACGAGCGTGCACTTCGCTGCGGGCATCGCCCTGTGCCGGGCGGCCGGATGCGTGGTCACCGGGATCGACGGCGCGCCGCTCGGACCGGCCGGACGTGGACTCGTCGCGGCTGCCGACGCAGCGACGCACCGACAGTTGCTGTCGATGACGGGCAACTGAACCCGGGGCGCCGCCCTCCCGGGGCTTCAGCCGGTCCGGGTGCCGCTCCGGACGGACTCGTCGCGCGCGGCGCCGGTCAGGATGGCGTCGAGCAGCCCGGGGTAGCGGGAATCCAGTTCGGTGCGGCGCAGCGTGAGCAGGTTCTCCCGCCCGGACGGCTGCTGGAGGATGACACCGCTTTCCCGCAACACGCGCCAGTGGTGCGTCATCGTCGATTTCGAGGTGATGCCGAGCCGGCCCAGCACGCTGCCGCAGTTGTGCTCCCCGCCGGCGTCGAGCACCCGGACGACGGAGAGTCGTACCGGATTCCCCAAGGCCGTCAGGACGTCCTCGATCCGGATCTGGTCGGCGGTCGGGTGACGGTGCGTCATCGTCCCACTGTACCGGAACAGTCGAACTCCCCTTCGTAGCCGCCGAAGTGGCTCCCCCGCGACGCCCGCGCAGCCCCTTGCTTATGGTTCGACTGTACGTGAATATACGTACAGTTGGCCCGTGGCACCTCAGGAGGGGACACTTCCGCATGTCCAGTTCGACTTCCCGGCAACAGCTCCGTTGGACGCTGGCGATCCTGGCCTTAGCCCAGTTGATGTACGCGCTCGACCTCAACATCGTCTTCGTGGCCCTGCCCGAGATCGGCTCCGAACTCGGGTTCCCCGGACAGACCCAGCAACTGGTCGTCAGCGCGTACGTCGTCTTCGCCGGTGGGTTCCTCTTGTTCGGCGGCCGGGCGGCGGACCTGCTCGGGCGTCGCCGGATCTTCGTCATCGCCCTGGCGCTCTACGCCGTTTCCTCGCTCGCGGGAGGCCTCGCGGACACTCCCGAACTGATCATCGCCGCCCGGGCGGTGCAGGGGATCGGCGGGGCCCTGTTGCTGCCCGCCACCCTCGCGCTGATCAACACCGTCTTCGAGGAGGGCCCCCCGCGCAACCGTGCGCTCGCGGTCTGGGGCGGTGCCGGCGCGAGCGGACTGACCATCGGCGCCCTGCTCGGCGGAGTGCTCACCGAGAACTTCGGCTGGCCCTCGGTCTTCTACGTCAACGTGCCGCTGGCGGGGCTGCTCGTGGTGGCCGCGCTGGTGGTCATCCCGAAGGACCCGGCACGCGGCGAACGGCGCTCGTTCGACCTGCCCGGCGCGCTCAGCGTCACCGCCGGATCGACCCTGCTGGTCTTCGCCCTGGTCCAGGGACCCGAGACGGGTTGGGGCAGCACTGAGGTGCTCGCCGCCCTGGGCGCGGCAGTGGTGGCGCTGGCGTTGTTCGTCGTCATCGAGAAGCGCAGCGCGGACCCGCTGCTGCCGTTCCGGTTGTTCCGCAACCGCAGCCTCAGCATCAGCGTGTCCATCACCTTCCTCTACATGGCGACCTTCGGCGTCCTCCCTTACTTCCTCACCGTCCTCATGCAGAGCGTGCACGGCTACGGCGCCCTCCAGACGGGCCTCGCCTTCCTCATCCCCTCGCTGGCCATCGCCGTCGGCACCCAGCTCGGCGAGCGCTTCGTCGGTCGCCTCGGCACCCGCACCACCCTGGTGGCCGGGTTCGCCGTCGGGGCCGTGGGCACCGCCGTTCTCGCCCTCGGCTTCGACGAGAGCGCCGGATACGCCCTGTTGGTGCCCGGCCTGATCGTCTCCGGCGTCGGCCAGGGCATCGTCTGGACCGCCATGTGGATCGCCGCCGCCACCGGCACCGCACCCGAGGAACAGGGCGTCGCCAACGGCGCCGCCTCCACCGGCCTCAACATCGGCAACGCCATCGGCCTGGCCGTGTTCACCGCCCTGGCCGACCACGGCACCGAGGGCAGGACCGGCGAGGCGCTGCGCGCCGCCACGGCCCACGGAGAGTTCGTGGTGGTCCTGCTCACCGCGGCCGGAATGGCCGGCGGGCTGTTCATCGCCCTGGCGCTGCGCCGCCCCCTCGACCCGTCGGCCGCTCCGTCCGCACCGGCCCCCGAGAAGGAGCAGGCCGTCGCGACCCCCTGATCCGCGCGCACGGTTGCGTGCGGCACGCGGCCGGAGCCGGGCCGCCCGACCACTGCCGAGTGGGGTCGGACGGCCCGGCTCCGGGGTGCTCGCCTACCAGGTGTGGGCGACGTCCACGATCACCTGGTCACCGGACTGTAGGACCCGGAACGGGAGCTTGGCCCGCAGCCCCAGGCCGACCTGGGTCTGCCCCTCGAAGCTGGCACCGAACTTGGTGTCCTTGAAGGTCCGGTACCCGGCGATGTTCACCCCGGGGAGCGTCTGCCCGGGAACTCCGGGATAGACGACCGCGCCCGTCGCCGGGTTGTAGCTCGGGGCGTTCACGAAGATCTGGAGGATGGCGCCGCCCGTGACCGGGATCGGGGTGCCGGTGCCGTCCTGGTGGAAGGAGTCGACGTATCCGACGTGGTAGCCAGCCGTGCTGGGCGCACCGGTGATGTCGAAGACGATGCGGTCGTAGCACGTGTGCTGACCGGTTCTGATGTTCTTCAGCGGTTCGATGACCGAGTCGGTCTGGGATTTGGTGCCGCTGCCCCAGGCGGTGGAACACGCCGCCGCCGAGCCGGCCTTGTCCGCCTGACCGCCGGCGGCGCCCGCCGCCCCGGCCGTTCCCACGAGGGTGGCCCCCGCCAGCACGAGTGCTGCGGCCACCTTGCCTAATGTGCGCATGACTTGCCTCCGGATGAGTTGGATGCGGGAGGTGTGCGGTGGGGCGGTACGCCCCCTCGCACACCCCCACCCTTGCGCGACCCGCACACGGTGTCATCCGTGCGGATACTCAGATGTGCGGGTGGGTACCCGCACGGATCGCGGCCGGCCACCGGGTCACGGGCAACGGACCACCTGGGCCGCGTAGGACAGCCCGGCGCCGAAGCCGAGGAGCAGCACGGGAGCGCCGCTGGGGACCTCGCCGCGCTCCAGGAGCTTGGAGAGCGCCATCGGGACGCTGGCGGCCGAAGTGTTGCCGGACTCGACGAGGTCCCGGGCGACGACGGCGTTCGTAGCGCCGATCTGCCGGGCCAGGGACTCGATGATGCGCACATTGGCCTGGTGCGTCACGACGGCCGCCAGGTCCTCCACGGCCACCCCGGCCCGTGCGCAGGCGCTGCGGGCGAGTGGTGCCAGCTCGGTGATCGCCCACCGGTAGACGGTGCCGCCCTCCTGCCGGAACAGCGCGGGCGGACCGGTCGGGCTCGAAGACCCGAGCGTGATCGCACCGCCCCGTTCGGGTCGGGAGCCCCACACCACGGGTCCCACGGCGTCCGCCGCGGTCCCGCCGCCAGCGGTGCCCGCGGTCAGCACCGCGGCGCCGGCACCGTCGCCGAAGATCACGCAGGTCGAGCGGTCCTGCCAGTCCAGGAAGTCGCTCATCTTGTCGGCCCCGATGACCAGGGCCGTGCGGATGGCACCGCCGCGGATCGCGAGGTCCGCGGTCGACAGCGCGTAACAGAAGCCCGCACAGGCGGCGTTGACATCGAAAACGGCGGGGGAGGGAAGGCCCAGCCGGCGGGCGACCACCGCGGCGACACTCGGCATCCGGTCCACCGCCGTGCAGGTGGCCACCACGACCAGGTCGACCTCTGCGGCGTCGACCCCGGCCCGGGCCACCGCCTTGGCCGCCGCACCGGTGGACATGTCGGCGACGCTCTCGTCCGGCCCGGCGATCCGGCGGCTGACGACCCCCACCCGCGACCTGACCCAGTCGTCCGAGGTGTCGACCATCGTGGCGAGTTCGTGGTTCGTGAGGACGCGCGCCGGCTGGTGGTGGGCGAGGGCCAGCAGACGGGTTCCGCGGACGGGCAGGGCCATCAGTGCTCCAGGAGTGCGATCGGGACGACACGGACGGTGCCGACACCCGCGCCCGCCCGCCAACGGTGCCCGTGGACCGGGCGAGTTGCGCGACCGACGGGGCGAGTGGGCAGGATGCCGGGGACGGGACGTGACGGATGCGGCGGACGAGGGGGAGCGGTGGACGACGAGGGGACGGACGAGGGGGCGTCGGCGACTCCGGTACGCACCGAGGTGCGACTGCTGTGGGTACCGGACGCCGCGGCGGCGGCACTCGCCCGGGCGCACCGACTGCTCGACCCGCACGAAACGGCCCGGGCCGACCGCTACCAGGACGAGCGGGCCCGCCGGCTGTACGTCACCGCGCACGTCGGACTGCGCCTGCTGCTCGCCGCCCACACGGGCACCCCGCCCGAGGACCTCCGCTTCACCCGCGAACCGTGCCCCGGATGCGGTGGTCCCCACGGTCGGCCGACGCTCGACGGCGTGCCCGGCCCGCACTTCTCGCTGTCGCACGCCGAAGACGCCGTGCTGTACGCACTCGCGTCCGCGCCGGTCGGCGTGGACATCGAGTCGGCGCGGATCGCCGCGGGCGGCGACGCGGTGCTGCGGCGCCGCACGAGCCGGCTGCACCCCGAGGAGCAGCAGGCCCTCGCGGGGCTGCCGCAATCGCGCAGATCCGCGGCCCTGTTGGGCTGTTGGGTGCGCAAGGAGGCGTACGGCAAGGGGCTGGGAACCGGGCTCGCGGGCGACACCACCTCCCACCCGGTCGGGCTCGCGACGGTCGACCGGCATCGTCTTGTCGCGCCACCGCCCGGATGGACGCTCGTGGACGTGCCGGCCCCGGCCGACTACCGCGCCGCGGTGGCGGTGCGCACCCCGGCGACCACCGGGGTACGGCTGGACCTCGGCCGGCTGCATCTGGGCCCGACCGGGCCCGCCGTCACGACGGACCGGGCGTCGCCGCGCTGACCACACGGTTCAACCGGTGCATCCGCGTGGCCAGGGACATCCGGCCCTCCAGCCGGAAGGCCGGCGGCGTGCGCCCGTCCACGTCCGTGAACCCGTACTCCTCGGCCAGGTCCCCGGTGCTCAGGACCGCACCGGACCGCTCCTTGACGGCGGGGTCGGCCAACAGCGAGGCCACCGCCCGGCCCACGTACTCCGGAGAGTGCACCACCGAGGCCGGACCGTCGCCCATCGCCGCCCAGGCGGCCTCGACGCGTTCCGTGCGGACGAAGCCCGGATGCAGCGACACCGCCGCCACCTTGCGCTTGCGCAGGTCGTGGGCGAAACCGCGGGCCATCCGGTCGGACGCCGACTTGAACACGTCGTAGCCGACCTGACCGAGGTAGACCTCGCCGTCCGAGAAGCCGATGCCGACCACCAGGGAGCTGGGGCGCGCGAACATCAGCGGTACCAGACGGCGCGTCACGTCGTACTGGGCGCGCAACGACGTCTGGAACAACTCGTACCGCCACAGCGGCTGTTCCCAGAACGGGGCGTCGAACGCCACCTCCGACGAGCGTTCGTAACCGCCCCACGCGTTGTTGACCAACAGGTCCAGGCCGCCCTCGTCCGCCGAAAGACGGTCCGCCAGCGCCTCGTTGAACTCGGGCGCCCCGTGGTCACCGCGCACCGCGACACCCTTCCCGCCGCGCCGGGTGACCTCCTCCGCGGTGTCCTCCACCGTGCCGGGCAGGCCCTCGGTGGGACGCCCCGCGCGACTGCTGCGCCCCGTGACGTACACCGTGGCGCCTGCCGAGCCCAGGGCCAGCGCGATGCCCCGGCCCACCCCCCTGCTCCCTCCGGTGACCACCGCCACCTTGCCGCCGAGGTCCGGCGGGCTCCAACTGTCGTTCATGTGTTCCCCTTCCCCGTGAGGCCCCGAAGGGCCGGCCGGCCGCGAGTCGGGCCGGCTGCCGTCAGGTCGACTGCCCGGCGGCGTAGTCCAGTGCGGTCAAATAGGCCGCCGTGTCGTCGACGTGCGGCACCCCGTACCGGGTGCGCAGCTCGGGCATGGACGTCGGGAGGACCCCGCCGCTGCACCGGGTGACCTCGCTGACGTCCCGCAGGACCGACATGAAGGACCTGGCCATCGGCGGCAGCGCCTCGATGACCCCCGGTTCCAGCTCGTCCGGATTCACCACCGGGGGCGGCGCGAGCGTGCGCCCCCGACCCGCCAGGTGCTTGGCCAGGGTCCGTAGGCACGCCGGAACGTCCATGGCCTCGGCCCCGTAGGTCACCCAGTACTCGCCCTCGGCATCGCCTTCGCGCAGCGCGCCCAACACCGCCAACGACAAGAGGTCCTGAGCCACGAAGTCCATCCGGACCCCCGGGTGCGCGGGGACGAACGGCGCCCGCCCGCGCGCCAACCAGTCCGACATCAACTGGACGATCTGGGCCTGCGAGGTCCAGCCCGTGCCGGATTCGCCGACGAGGTTGGTGGGCCGGAAGACGGTGTGCGGGAGCCCGCTGTCCCGGAGCAACTGTTCGGCGGACCGCTTCGACGCGATGTAGTTGCGGCACACGTTGCCCTCGCCGAGCGGCACCGGCGCATCGTCGGACAGCGCCGCGACGAAGGCCGTACTGATGAAGTGGACGGGAGCGCCGGCCCGTTCGGCGAACTCGATGACCTGCCGGGTGCCGGTCACGTTGACCGGCTCGTAGCGTTCGGCGGGCAGTCCCCATTCGGTGAGTCCGGCCGAGTGGACGACGAGGTCGACCTCCCGGACCAGCGCCGCGTAGCTGTCCTCGTCCAGCCCGAAGCGTTCGGCGGACACGTCACAGTCCACGGTGCCGGTGGCTTCGGGAACCGGTCCCCGGTGGACACCGGCGAGCAGCCGCAACCCGCGGGCGGCGGCGGAACCGGTGCCGGGCGCTGCGGCGGTCCGCAGCAGGGACCGGCCCACCACCCCGGACGCCCCGGTGAGCAGGACCGTGCGGGGTGTGCTCATGCCCGTGCGTCCTTCCAGTCCATCAGTCGGGTCGCGGCTCGCGAGCCGACGTACAGCAGGGGGTCGGGCGGGAAGGAGGGGGTGCTGCGCAGGCTGCGGTCGCCCCGGTCCACGAACAGCAGCCGGCTCCATTCGGAGTCCTTGCCGAGCACCAGGTCGCGCAGGACCTTTCCGCCGGTGTGCGACGCGGCGATGCCGTTGCCGCAGTACCCGTAGCCGTAGCTGATGTTGCCGCCCAGGGTGCCGAAGTGCGGGGCGTAGTCGCGGACCACGTCCGCGGTGCCGCCGTAGGCGTAGCGGAAGACGACGTCCTGCCACATCGGGAAGAAGCGCAGGAACTCGCGGTGGATCTCCCGGTAGGGGGCCGCCCGGTTCATGTTGCGCTGCCGCCGGTCGCCGCCGAAGTAGTAGCGCACCGGGCCGCCGGCGAACATGATCCGGTTGTCCCGGGTGAAGCGGGCGCAGGTCAGCAGCGACTTGGCCTCGACCAGTCCCTCCCGGCCCTCCCAGGGCACCCGGCCCAGCTGTTCCTCGGTGAGCGGCTCGCTGACCATGGCGTACGTCCAGACCGGGATCACCTTGCGGCGGAACGGGGGGAACGCGTCCATGTGCACGTTGGTGGCGAGGACGACCTTGTCCGCGGTGATCTGGCCGCCCGCGGTGACCACCCGGGGCCGGACTCCGGGTTCCACCCGCAGGCACGGCGATTCGTCGTACACGGTCACCCCCGCCTCACGCACCACCCGGGCGATCCCGCGGGCCAGCCGGAACGGATTGACCAGGGCCCCGCCGACCCGCGTGCCGCCGAGCAGCGCGGGCGAGCCGACGATCTCCCGGGTCTCCTCGGCGGAGAGCACCGGCGGCTGGCTGGCGCCCATGAGCCCGGCGAGTTCCCGGTCCTCGTGGAGCCGCCGCACCTGCGCCCGGTCGGTGGCGACCATGAGGTAGCCGTTGGTCTCGTACTCGGCGTCCACCCGGTGCTTGCGGGTGAACCGGCCGATCTCCAGGATCGACTTGCCGACGGCCTTCGACGCCTCCAACGCGCGCTCCGCGCCGAAGGTGTCGACGAGGGCCTGGATGTCCTTGCCGACGGTCGGGGTGGCGAACCCGTCGGCGCGGCCGGAGGCACCGTATCCGGAGTGCCGGGCCTCCACCACCCGGATGTCGAGCGCGGGCTCCGCCTGCTTCAGGAAGTGGGCGGCCCACAGTCCCGTGTACCCCCCGCCGACGATGCACACGTCGCAGTCGACGTTGCCGCGCAGCGGCGGGGAGAGGGTCACTTCCTCCGTGTCATGCCAGTAGACGACGTGTCGATAGTCTTCCACGGGTACTCCTTGACCTGGCCGTTCTGCGGCCGGATGGTGCGACGGTCCCGAGCGGACGGGTCACACCGCTTCCAAAACGATGCGGGCGAGCCCCAGGTGCCGGTCGCGGAAGTGCGTCACCGTCGCACCGAGGTAGCGCTCGTAGTGGGCCACGGTGGTCTCCCCCGCGCAGCTCACGGCCGCCGCCCGGTTCCGGCGAAGCCGGTCGTACCACTCCTGACAGGTGCGTTCGTAGTGATCGGGGTCGTTGCGCAGGGCGACGACGTCAAAGAGCCGTTCGCTGCTCTCGACGATCTCGGAGAGCGCCGGGATCTCCGACTCGGGGAAGATGGTTTCGCAGATGAACAGCAGGTCCCGCACGGCCTGCCGGCTCATCCGCACGTTGTTGCCCTTGACGTTGGACTGGAGGGCGATCCGCCCCCCGCGGGGCAGCCAGTCCCGGCAGCGCGCGAAGAACTCCCGGTAGGCGGCGATGCGTTGGGCCTTGGGCAGTCCGGTGCTGGCGAAGTGTTCGAAGGCCCCGATCGAGACGATCGCGTCGTAGGGCGCCTCGGGTGCGTGATCGATCCAGTTCTCCACCCGGACCTCGGTGCGCGGAAGGTTCCGCCGCTCCAGGTGCGCCGCCTGGGTGTCGCTGAGCGTCAACCCCACGGCGTGCTCGACTCCGTGCGTGGTGACCAGGCGGTCCAGCATGCTGCCCCAGCCGCAACCGACGTCGAGCACCCGTCGGGCGCCGCCCGCCCGGGCCCCCGCGATCAGGTGGTCCAGCTTGCGTGCCTGCGCGCTCTCCAGGGTGTCCCCGTCCTCCCAGAGCGCGCAGGTGTACGTCATCCCCGGGTCGAGCCACAGTGCGTAGAACTCGTCCGACACGTCGTAGTGGTGCCGGATGGACTCCGCCGTCGCCCCCCGGTAGTCGGTGGCGGTCACGCGTCGACGCTGTCCTGGTCGGACTTCGCCGCGGTCTCCTGGGCGAGTCGCACCAGGTCCCCCACGGTCTTCACGCTCGCGGCGCGGCTCTCGTCGAAGGTGATCTCGGCGGTCAGGGTGTACCGACTCGCCTTGCTGCCCAGCTTCTTGGCAATCGTCCCGCAGACTTCTTCAACGCTGATCATGCGAAATCCTCTCCATGACTGCATAAGGTTCACAGAACGTGTGGGAGGGGGCATAGTCCAGCCCGCACTGCGGGCGCCGCATTCTCGGCGCACACCACAGCACTTCCCGTCGAGAGAATTCGACCAGCACACCCCCGTGTGCTTTCAAACATGCCTGTGGATGGGGGGAATGCAATGATTGAAAACCCAATCAGTTCGCGGGGTGTGGAGAGTCGCAGGTCAGCCGACTTCTAGCTGCGACAAGCGGGTTGGGAACTACCCCCACAAGGCGGGGTGAGGGTGGCTCGTCGTTCGGGGGATGCCGGAGATTTTGCTTGGCGGATGCGCCCCCGAAGTGTTTTGCGGGAGGCCGCAGCCGACCATTCTCGGCCCGAAGTGGCGGAAAGTTCGGTTCCGTTTTCCCGGAGACCGTGATTCCGGTTTACCGAATACTCTCTGAGCGGTTAACGTCCGTGGGTTCCGAAGCTTCCGACAGAGTTCTGGGAGAATGACGCATGGCACAGGTCCAGCTTTCGGCAGGCACGGTGGACTACCAGGACAGCGGCGGGGAGGGGCCCGTGGTCGTCCTGCTGCACGGGGTGGCGATGGACGGCACCCTGTGGCGCAATGTCGTCCCCCTGCTGACGCCGGACTACCGTGTCGTGGTCCCGACCCTGCCGCTCGGCGGACACCGGACCCCGATGCGGGAGGACGCCGACCTGTCGGTGGCCGGGGTCGCCGGACTCGTGGCGGAGTTCCTGGAGGCGCTCGACCTCCGGGACGTCGCGCTCGGCGTCAACGACTGGGGCGGCGCGCTCGCGCTCGTCGCCCTCGGGCGCCACGACCGGATCGGCCGGCTCGTGATCACGTCCTGCGAAGCGTTCGAAAACTACCCGCCGGGCCTCCCCGGCTCCAATCTGGTCACGTCCGCCAAGATGCCCGGCGGACTGGGCGTCGCCTTCGGACTGCTGAAGCTCAAGCCGATGCGACGGCTGCCCATGACCTGGGGCTGGATGTGTAAGCGGCCGGTGGCGCACGAGGTGATGGACGAGTGGTTCCGCCCCGTGTGGACCAACCCGGAGGTCCGCCGAGACCTGCGCAAGTACGTCCTCGGCGTACCTCCCAAGGACGAACTGCTGCGCTGGACCGACGCGTTGGCGAAGTTCACCGGCCCCGCACTGGTCGCCTGGGCCGCCGAGGACAAGGTGATGCCGCCTGAGCACGGGCGGCGCCTCGCCGAGATCCTGCCCGACTCCCGCCACGTGGAGATCCCGGACAGCTACACCCTCATTCCCGAGGACCAGCCGCAGGTCCTCGCCGAACACATCAGGTCCTTCCTGCTGGAGACCGCCTCCGGCGGCAGCTAGCGGGCGGCAGGTCGGCGACTCGCGAGGGGAGTCGCCGACGACTGTCCACCCACCCCCGCGCCCACTCCCGTCCCGGGGGTGCGGACGGGGGCGGGCGCAGAACGAACACAACGGGGGATAGACATGGAAGACCAGACCGAACCCACGCAGGCCCTGATGACCCGGACGCTGGCCGCAATGCCCTCGGCCCGTGACCGGAACCAGGCCCTGCGGGACCTGGTGTGCGAACAGACCGCCGGACTGCTGGAGGTCGATCCCGCCACCATCGATCCCGGGCGCGCCTACCGTGACTACGGCTACAACTCGCTGGCCGCGGTGGAACTGACCGGCCGGCTCGGCAAGGCCACCGGCCTGACGCTGCCGCTCACGCTCCTCTTCGACCACCCCACGCCGGACGCCGTCGCGGCCAGGCTCCTCGCCCTGCTGGGCTTCGAGGCCGAGGACACCGCTGCCCAGGACGCCCCGGCCGCCGGCGCGGCGGACACGGCGGGCGCGGAAGGGGCCGAGCTGGACGACGACCCGGTGGTGATCGTGGGTATGGGGTGTCGTTTTTCGGGTGGGGTGGTGTCGGCTGAGGGTTTGTGGGATGTGGTGGTGTCGGGTCGAGATGTGGTGGTGGTGGGTGGGGGGGGCGGGGGATCGTGGTTGAGATGGTGGGGTGTTGGGGGGTGGGGGTGTGGGGGTGTGGGGGTGTGGGGGTGTGGGGTCGAGTGTGACGGGGTGTGGGGGGTTTGTTGAGGGTGTGGCTGATTTTGATGCGGATTTTTTGGTGTGTCGCGTCGGGAGGCGTTGGCGATGGATCCGCAGCAGCGGTTGTTGTTGCAGGTGGTGTGGGAGGTGTTCGAGGACGCGGGGATCGATCCGGTGGGGGTGCGGGGGTCGTCGACCGGCGTCTACATCGGTACGACGGGACAGGACTACGCCCATCTCTCCCGGTCCGGACCGGAGGACCTGGCGGGGTATTGGGGGATCGGTTCGGCGGGGAGCGTGTTCGGGTTGTCGGGTCCGGCATTGACGGTGGACACGGCGTGTTCGTCGTCGTTGGTGTCGATGCACCTGGCCTCCGCGGCGCTACGGCGCGGCGAGTGCGACATGGCGTTGGCCGGCGGGGTGACCGTCATGTCGACCCCCTCCACGTTCACCGAGTTCAGTCGTCAGGGGGCGATGTCGGTGGATGGTCGGTGTCGGTCGTTTGCGGAGGGTGCGGGTGGGACGGGGTGGTCGGAGGGTGTGGGGGTGGTGTTGTTGGAGCGTTTGGGTCGGGCACGTCGGTTGGGGCATCGGGTGTTGGGGGTGGTGCGGGGTTCGGCGGTGAACCAGGACGGGGTGACCACGGCCCGGGGCATCCTCACCGAGGTCGCACGCCTCGCCTCCACCGTCCTCGCCGACGCCCACACCGCCGCCGACCGCACGCCGCCCGTCCACGACCCGGACGCCCACACCGTCACGGTGCCGGCCGAATTCGCCGCCGCCTACCACACCTGGCTGGACGCCGGCTGGCACCTGCTCGACGTGCCCCCCGCCCTCGGCGGCGCCGTCGTTCCCCCCTCCCTGCGGTGGGCCGTCGCCGAACTGGTGCTCGGCGCCAACCCGGCGCTGTACCTCTACCAGAGCTTCGGAGGGTTCGCCCGCATCCTCCACGAGGTCGGCACCCCCGAACAGCAGGACCTGGCACGTGCCCTGGTGGAACGCCGCTGGGGCGCCACCATGGTGCTCACCGAGGCCGAAGCGGGCAGTGACGTCGGGGCGGCGCGCACCCGGGCCGTGCGCCAGGACGACGGCACCTGGCACATCGAGGGCGTGAAACGGTTCATCACCTCGGGCGAGCACGACCTGGCGGAGAACATCGTCCACTTCGTCCTCGCCCGGCCCGAGGGGAACGGCCCCGGCACCAAGGGCCTGTCGCTGTTCCTGGTGCCCAAGTACCGGGTGGTCGACTGGCGCACCGGCGAACTCGGCGAGCGCAACGGCGTCCTCGCCACCGCCCTGGAGGACAAGATGGGCCTCAAGGCGTCCGCCACCTGCGAACTCGTCTTCGGCACCGACCGGCCGGCCGTGGGCCACCTGGTCGGTGAAGTGCACGACGGCATCCGCCAGATGTTCCGGGTCATCGAGACCGCCCGGATGATCGTCGCGGTGAAGTCCGCCGCGACGCTGTCCACCGGTTACCTCAACGCCGTGGCCTACGCCCGCGAACGCGTCCAGGGCGCCGACCTGGCCGCCCTGGGCGACAAGAGCGCACCGCGCGTGCCGGTGCTGCGCCACCCCGACGTCCGCCGCGCCCTGCTGCTCCAGAAGGCGTACGCCGAGGGGCTGCGCGCCCTGGTGCTCTACACCGCCACCGTCCAGGACCGCATCGCCGAGGCCGAGGCCGCGGGCACCCCCGGCACCGACGCCCGGGCCCGCAACGACCTCCTGCTGCCGATCGTGAAGGGCTACTGCTCGGAACGCGCCTACGCCCGGCTCGGCGACGCCCTGGAGGTCCTCGGCGGCTCGGGCTACCTCCGGGACTTCCCCCTCGAACAGTACGTCCGCGACACCCGCATCGACGCGTTGTACGAGGGCACCACCGGCATCCAGGGCCTCGACCTGTTCTTCCGGAAGATCGCCCGCGACCAGGGCGCCGCCCTGACCGCACTGCTCGACGACGTCGAGAAGACCGCACGGGGCGCCACCCGCTCCGCCGGCGGACCCGACGCCGATCACGCACTGCTCCTCGACGCCGTTGCCGACGTCCGGGCCATGGCCACCGCGATGGGCGGTGACCTGCTGCGGTCCTTCGAGGACCCCGCAGCCGTCTACCAGGTCGGCCGCAACACCACCCGCCTGCTGTACGCCTGCGGCGACGTCCTGGTCGGCTGGCTGCTGCTGCGCAAGGCCGCCGCGGCGGCGGAGGCCCTCGACCGGGCACCCGCCGACCGCCCCACGACCCAGCCCGACGACGACTACCTGCGCGGAGTGATCGCGTCGGCCTCGTACTTCGTCCAGGAGACGCTGCCGCACCTCGCCGTGGAGCGTGCCAGGACCGAACGCCCCGACCCCGTACTGATGTCCGTGCCCGACGCCGCCTGGTGACCTCCCGGGCCCGCCCGGCAGGGTGCGGCGCCGACCGGCGCCGCGCCACGGCTCGAACAGACGCTCGGGGGCGGGCGCGGAGAATATCGGACTCCCGTGCGGCACCTCATACCAGAGCGGGACGGAACCTGCTGGAGTTCCCCAACTGCGGGACGCGGAACCGCACATCACGACTACGGTGTGTGGTCGCTGGGTGACGAACCGGAGCACCGGCCCGTCCGGACCGAGGATCGCGCACCGTTGCACGCCCGGCGTCCCAGCTGGACCCCAGAAGGACACCGATGTCACACCTTCGCGCACCGGCCGTCCGCGCCGACCGCCGTGACGGCGCACGGCACGGCGGGCCGGACCGCACCCCGCCGCCCCTGCCCGTGCCGCACCTGCGCGCACAGTTGCTGCGGATCACGGTGCTCCCCGCCGTGGCCGTCACCCTCAGCGCCACCGCCGCCGTGCTGTTCACCGTGCGGGCGTCCGCCGTGCCCCTCGGTCCGGTCCTGCGGATCGTGCTCGCCGGCGCGCTCGCGGTCGCCCTGGCCGGGATCGCCGTCGCCGCCGTCGCCGCCCGCCGCGCCGCACGGGACCTCGGCGACCGGCTGTCGGCGCTGCGCCGCAGCAGCGTCCGGGGCCGTGAGGAACTCCGGGACCTGGTGGCGGCGTTCCACCGGGGCGATGCCCCGCCGGAACGCCGGGCCACCGCCGTCGACGAGTCGGCGCCCCCCGCCCCGGACGACGAGTTCGCCCGTCTCGCACAGGAGATGACGTACTCCCGGGAGACCTCCGTACGCGCCGTGCACCGGGCCGCCCAGCTGTCCGGACGGGCCGGCAGCGAGCAGAAGGTCGAAGTCTTCGTCAATCTCGCGCGCCGTCTTCAGTCCCTCGTGCACCGGGAGATCTCGATCCTGGACGAGTTGGAGAACGAGGTCGAGGACCCCGAACTGTTGAAGGGCCTCTTCCACGTCGACCACCTGGCCACCAGGATCCGACGGCACGCGGAGAACCTGGCCGTCCTCGGCGGTGCCGTCTCCCGGCGGCAGTGGAGCAGCCCGGTACCCCTGCACGAGGTGCTGCGCTCCGCGATCGCGGAAGTGGAGCAGTACTCGCGGGTCCGGCTGGTACCGCCGATCGACGGTGCCGTGCGCGGTCACTCGGTGGCCGACGTCGTCCACCTCATGGCCGAACTCGTCGAGAACGCCACCGTCTTCTCGGCCCCGCACACCCAAGTGCTGCTGCGGGTCGCGCCGGTGACCTCCGGCATCGCCGTGGAGGTCGAGGACCGCGGCCTCGGCATGCCGGTCGAGGAACAGGCCCGGATGAACGCCCTCCTCGCGGCCCCCGACCAGATCAAGGTCGCCGGCCTCCTCCAGGACGGACGGATCGGCCTGCTCGTGGTCTCCCAACTCGCCCACCGGCACGGCATCGCCGTCCGTCTCCAGAGCAACATCTACGGCGGCACACAGGCCGTGCTGGTCCTCCCGTTGGACCTCCTGGGACCCGGCGACGGCGGGGCCTCGACCGGTGCCCGCCCCGGCAACAGGCCCCGAGCCGGCCTGCCGGTCGGCTCCGCGGAACCGACCGCCGACCCCACGGCCGCCGCGGCGACGACCGAGGTCGAGGCCGTGGCCACCCGGGCCCACCCCCACCCCGGACCGGCTGCCGCACCGCGCACCGGGACCGTGCCGCCCGGGCCCCGAAGGGTCGGCCCGTCCCCCTCCCGCCCGTCCCCTTCCCGCCCGTCCGGCAACCGGCCCCCCTCGCCCCCGCAGGACGACGGCGCCGCCCCGCTGCCGGTGCGGGACTCCCGTGCGACCCGTCGCCGCCCCTCGGGCCCCCAGCCGGCGCCCGGGGCAACGCCCTCCCGACGCGGCGCGCCGACCGACCGTCAGGCCCCCGTCCCCGGCCCCCGCACGACCACGGGCGGGCAGGGGGCGGCCCTGCCTGGCTGGGCAGTCCCGGTCACCCCGACGGGCACGGTCGAGGGCGGGGGCTTCGTGGAGGAGCGCCCGACCACCCAGCTCACGCCCCGGCGCGCCCTGCGCGGCGCCGAGAACCGTCCCCAACTCCCCAAACGCCACGCGCAACACCACCTGGTGCCGCAACTGCGCGAGCCACCCGGCCCCCGAGACACCGACGGGCCCTCCACCGGCGCCGATCCGGGACTGATGGCCGCCTTCCAACGGGGAGTGAGCCTGGCCGAGGACCAGCACGCCCAACAGGTGCTCGACGAGACCGCGCCCCCACCTGGCGCTCCACCCACCGCCTTCGGCCCGGCTCCCCAGCCTGCCGCTTTCGGCCCGGCCCCCGCTTCGGCACCCGGCGGGCCCGCTGCGGCCCTCCTGCCCGCCGACCCGACGCACCGCGCCGCCCGCGCCGACGGCCCGACCGTCCTCACCGCCCTGGACGTTCCGGCGCACGAACTGCCCACCCTCACCCGCACCCCGATCCACGACCTGGCGCTCAGCGCCTTCACCGCGAACCACGCCACGACACCCCCCACCCCCACCGGGCAGCCCGCACGCCCCGACCGACCGACCCAGGGCCCCGCTGCCGGCCCGACGTCCAGACCCTCCAGGGGCTGACGTCCGGCCGGTGGGCGGCGCCGTGCCCGGGCAGGCGCCGCCCCAGAACCCTTCCGCGTCCGACCCCCTCCGCACCTCCAAGGAGTCGATCCACCATGGCGAGCGATGTACAGACCGGCCAGGCATCCGACCTCGACTGGCTGATGACCGGTCTGGTCCAGCGCGTGCCGCACACCCGTAGCGCGGTCCTGCTGTCCTGCGACGGCCTGGTCAAGTCGGTGCACGGACTCGACCCGGACGGGGCCGACCACATGGCCGCCCTCGCGTCGGGCCTGTACTCCCTCGGCCGCGGCGCCGGCATCCGCTTCGGCGACGGGGGCCACGTCCGGCAGGTCGTCGTCGAACTCGACGACACCCTCCTGTTCGTGTCCACCGCCGGATCGGGCACCTGCCTGGCGGTGCTCGCGGGCCGGGACGCCGACGCCGCCGTCCTCGGCTACGAGATGGCGATGCTCGTCAAGAGCGTCCGGCCGTACCTCGTGACCCCGCCCCGGCAGGCCCTCGCACCCGAACCCACCGGGATGCGGCATTGAACGCGGTCGTGCCCAAGGACGGACCGTGGCTCGACGCGGCGGCGGGCCGTCTGGTGCGCCCCTACACGGTGAGCAACGGCCGCACCCGGCCCACCACACCGTTCGACCTGATGTCGCAGGTGATGAGCACCGGCGCCAAGCCCTTCGGCTACCTCGGACCCGAACACGCCCAGGTCCTGGCCCTGTGCGACGCCCCGGTCTCCGTCGCGGAGTTGGCCGCCCAGCTCCGGCTGCCGGCGGCCGTGACCAAGGTGCTGCTGTCGGACCTCGTCGACTGCGGGGCCCTGACGACGAAACCGCCCGCCTTCTTCCACAACCCCACGGACCGGTCCCTTCTGGAGGCAGTGCTCGATGGACTACGACGGCACCTCTGACCCCTTCCCCACGGCGCTCAAGATCCTCGTCGCTGGGGGTTTCGGAGTCGGCAAGACCACCTTCGTCGGCGCCGTGAGCGAGATCTCGCCGCTGAGCACCGAGGAACTGCTCACCACGGTCAGCACGACCACCGACAGCCTGGAGGGGGTCGAGAACAAGACCGAGACGACCGTCGCCATGGACTTCGGCCGGATCACCCTCGACCCCCAGCACGTGCTGTACCTGTTCGGCACCCCGGGCCAGGAGCGGTTCTGGTTCATGTGGGACGAACTGTCCGAGGGCGCCCTCGGGGCCGTCATCCTCGCCGACACCAGACGCCTGGAGGAGTGCTTCCCCGCCGTCGACTTCTTCGAACAGCGCGGCCTCGACTTCATCCTGGCCGTCAACGAGTTCGACGGCTCGCACCGCTACGACCCCGACGAGGTGCGCGCCGCCATCGACCTGGACCCCGGCGTGCCGGTCGTCCGCTGCGACGCCCGCATCTCCAGCTCCGGCATCCAGACGCTGTTGACCCTGGTGCGCCACCTCATCGCCTACGCACCCGCGTACCCGACGGGCCACGAGGCCCGCGCATGAGGCACCTGCCGGCCGCCCGGCCCGTACCGTTCCTGCTCACCCCGGTGGACCGGGAGGCGCCCGAGCGGGCCCGGCGCCTGCGGGCGCTGGGGCTCGGGGGCATGCCCGACCCGGTGTTCGACGCGTTCGCCGACCTGCTCGCCGACACCACCGGCGCCCCGTTCGCGATGGTCAACTTCGTGGACGAACACCGGCAGTTCCTCGCCGGACTCCGTACCCCCGGCGGTCGCTCGGCCGCCGCGCTGGGGGCCGGACCCGACGGCGGCGCGACCGGTCGCCGGATGGGACGGGAACGCGGCTACTGCCCCTACGTGGTCGTCCGCCGTCGGGCCCTGGTGCTGGAGGACGTCCGCGACTACCCGAGGTTCGCCGGCAACCCCCTCGTGGACGAGACGGGCGTACGGACCTACCTGGGCGCACCCCTGCTCGACCGCACCGGGATCGCCCTCGGCACGGTGTGCGTCGTCGACACCGAGCCGCGGCCCTGGGGGCGGGCCGGGCTGGCGACCATCAAGGCCAGGGCCGCGGAACTGGCGGCCGAGATCCGGCACCGGGAGGACGACTTACTGTGACCCGGCACCGCCTACGGGACGGACACCCGGCCCGCTACCCGTAGGAATCCCGGCGCCTGTAGGAAACCTGCGGAGCCGCTTAAGAAATCCTCGATGGACCAGGCCCCCGCCGTACGGCAGATTCGTTTCACCGGCAACGGCGGCCCGCATCCGCCCCGCCCTGCCGCACATCCACCCCTCCACGGACGGCGGAGCCCTGCCCCGTCGCGCCGCGGTGTGCGACGACGACAGGGAGCCGCGGCGATGAAGGCACTGGTCAAGGAACGAGCGGAACCGGGACTGCGACTCATCGACGTCCCCGACCCAAAGGTCGGGCCCGGCGACGTCCTGATCAAGGTCCAGCGCACCGGCATCTGCGGCACCGACCTGCACATCCGTGCCTGGGACGGCTGGGCACGGCGAACGATCAGCACCCCGCTCGTCATCGGTCACGAGTTCGTCGGCGAGGTCGTCGACACCGGCCGTGACGTCCGTGACGTCACCGTCGGGGACCGGGTCAGTGGCGAGGGCCACCTCGTCTGCGGCACCTGCCGCAACTGCCTCGCCGGCCGCCGCCACCTGTGCCGCGCCACCGTCGGCCTCGGCGTCGGCCGGGACGGGGCCTTCGCCGAGTACGTGGCGCTGCCCGCCTCGAACGTCTGGGTGCACCGCACCCCGGTGGACCTCGACGTCGCCGCCATCTTCGACCCGTTCGGGAACGCCGTGCACACCGCACTGTCGTTCCCGCTGGTCGGCGAGGACGTCCTGATCACCGGGGCCGGACCGATCGGCCTCATGGCCGCGGCCGTCGCCCGGCACGCGGGCGCCCGCAACGTCGTCATCACCGACGTCAGCCCCGAACGCCTCGACCTCGCACGCAAGATCGGCGTCAGCCTCGCCCTGGACGTCTCCCGCTCCTCCATCGCCGACGGCCAGCGCCACCTCGGGCTGCGCGAGGGCTTCGACATCGGCCTGGAGATGTCCGGCCGCCCCGAGGCCCTGCGCGACATGATCGGCAACATGACCCACGGCGGGCGCATCGCCGTGCTGGGCCTGCCGACCGAGGAGTTCCCCGTCGACTGGGCCCGGATCGTCACCTCCATGATCACGATCAAGGGCATCTACGGCCGCGAGATGTTCGAGACCTGGTACGCCATGTCCGTCCTCCTGGAGGGCGGACTCGACCTCGCCCCGGTGATCACCGGCCGTTACGACCACCGCGACCACGAGGAAGCCTTCGCCGACGCGGCCAGCGGACGCGGCGGCAAGGTCATCCTGGACTGGACCACCTGACCCGGTCCGCCCGCTCTCCGCCCGCTCGCTCTCCGCCCGCCCGCGCGACACCTCTGCAACCCGACGAAGGACTGGACCTGACGATGTTCGACTCCGTGCGTGACGACCTGCGTGCCACCCTCGACGAGATCCGCGCCGCCGGACTGCACAAGCCCGAACGCGTCATCGGCACCCCGCAGTCCGCGACGGTGGGCGTCACCGCCGGCCCCGGCGCGGACGGCACGGCCCCCCACCTGTCCGAGGTGCTGAACTTCTGCGCCAACAACTACCTGGGCCTGGCGGACCACCCCGAGGTCATCGCCGCCGCCCACGGCGCCCTCGACCGCTGGGGCTACGGCATGGCCTCGGTGCGCTTCATCTGCGGCACGCAGGAGGTCCACAAGGAACTGGAGTCCCGGCTCTCGACGTTCCTCGGGCAGGAGGACACGATCCTGTACTCCTCCTGCTTCGACGCCAACGGCGGCGTCTTCGAGACGCTGCTCGGCGAGGAGGACGCCGTGATCTCCGACGCCCTCAACCACGCCTCCATCATCGACGGCATCCGGCTGTCCAAGGCCCGCCGCCTGCGCTACGCCAACCGCGACCTCGCCGACCTGGAGCGGGCGCTCAAGGAGGCGTCCGGCGCGCGCCGTCGACTCGTCGTCACCGACGGCGTGTTCTCCATGGACGGGTACGTCGCCCCGCTGGCCGAGATCTGCGACCTCGCCGACCGCTACGACGCGATGGTGATGGTCGACGACTCGCACGCCGTCGGCTTCACCGGCCCCGGCGGCCGTGGCACCCCCGCACTGCACGGCGTCGAGGACCGCGTCGACATCATCACCGGCACCCTCGGCAAGGCCCTCGGCGGCGCCTCCGGCGGTTACGTCGCGGCCCGCGCCGAGATCGTCGCCCTGCTGCGCCAGCGCTCGCGCCCCTACCTGTTCTCGAACACCCTCGCCCCGGTCATCGCCGCCGCCTCGCTCACCGTGCTCGACCTCCTGGAGTCGGCCGGCGACCTGCGACGACAGCTCGCCGACAACACCGCACGGTTCCGCTCCCGGATGACCGCCGAGGGCTTCGACATCCTGCCGGGCGACCACCCGATCGTGCCGGTCATGATCGGGGACGCCGCCGAGGCCGCCCGCACCGCGGAACTGCTGCTCGACCGGGGCGTCTACGTGATCGGCTTCTCCTTCCCGGTCGTCCCCCGGGGCCAGGCCCGCATCAGGGTCCAACTCTCGGCGGCCCACTCCACCGAGGACGTGGACCGCGCCGTCGACGCGTTCGTGGCCGCCCGGGCGGACCTGGCGGCCGAGCGCGCCGCGCACTGACCGAGCGGGCCGGGGAGCGGGCGGGGCGTCGGGCCGGACCGAGCCGTTCCCGGGACCTGCGAGAATCGGCCACATGACCGAGACGAGAGCATGACCGGGGCGCGCGGGTGATCGAGGCACGACGGCTGCACATCCTCCGTGCGGTGGCCGACCACCGCACGGTCACCGCTGCCGCCGCCGCCCTGTACCTCACCCCGTCCGCCGTGTCCCAGCAGCTCACGGCCCTGGAACAGGAGACGGGGCACCGACTCGTCGACCGGGGCGCCCGGGGCGTGCGGCTCACCCCGGCGGGCGAGATCCTGCTCCGGCACACGCACGCCGTGCTGGCCCAGCTCGAACGGGCCGACGCGGAACTCGCCGCCTACCGCTCCGGCTCCGCCGGCACGGTCACCCTCGCCGCCTTCGCCACCGGCATCGCCCTCGTGGTGGCGCCCGCCCTCACCCTCCTCGCCGCCGAAGCGCCCGGCATCCGGGTCCGCGTCCAGGACGCCGAGGGGGACGCGAGCCTGCCGATGGTCCTGGACCGGCACGTCGACGTCGCCGTGGCCGTCGAGTACCGGGGCGCACCCGGCGCCGACGACCCGCGACTGACCCGGGTGCCGCTGTACGCCGAACCGTTCGACGCCGTCCTCCCGCTCGGCCATCCGCTCGCCGACCCGGACCTGCCACCGCTCGCCGAACTGTCCGCACTGGCGGACGACCCCTGGATCGGCCCCTACCCCGGCAACCCCTGTCACGACGTGGTGGTCCTCGCCTGCGAACACGCCGGCTTCCCACCGCGGCTGGAGCACCAGTCGGACGACTTCCGGGCCGTGGTCGCCCTGGCTTCGGCGGGCGCCGGGGTGGCCCTGGTGCCCCGCTCGGCGCTGCGCGGCACCGATCTGAGCGGGGTCGTCGTCCGGCCGGTCGGCGGAGCGGCACCCACCCGGCGGGTCTTCGCCGCGGTGCGCTGCGGGGCGGAGGAACACCCGCTCATCAGCCCCGTGCTGGCCGCGCTCGGGGGCGCCGCCGCGGCCCCCGGGACGACCGCCGCCCGATAACCCCACGGACGTCGGGCCGTAACGGAGCGGAAACAAGCCCGCCGAACACTGGTGCCGAACGTGAGCACGACCGTACGAGGGGCGCCGGACGCCCGGAAGCTGGTGTCGACATGACCGACGAGGTGATCCGGCTGCGCACCGGGGACGAACTCCTCGCCACCGCCGATCAGCTGGCCGCACTCCTGGTGGACACCGTGTACGCCGGTGCCTCCCTGGGCTTCCTCGTGCCGCTGGACCACGCGAGTGCCGCGGCGTGGTGGTGCGGCCTCGCCCCCGCCGTCGACGCCGGTCTCCACGCGCTCTGGGTGACCCGGGACGTCGAGGGGATCACCGGCACCATCGGCGTCCGCTTCACCGACCTGCCCAACGGGACGCACCGCGGCGAGGTCGTCAAACTGATGGTGCACCGCCGCGCGCGGGGCCGGGGACTGGGCCGGGTGCTCCTCGCCGCCGCCGAGCGCGGTGCCACCGGTGCGGGCATCCGGCTGCTGCACCTCGACACCGAGACCGGCAGCCCCGCCGAGGGCTTCTACCGGGCGGCCGGCTGGGAACCCGCGGGCGTGATCCCCGACTACGCGACCGATCCGTACGGCACCGCGCGGCCGACGACCTTGTTCTACAAGCAGATCGCCGACGGACGTCCGGGCGTGGACGTCCGCGGAGTCGCGCTGCGGGAGCCGGAGGGTGCGCCCGTCCGTCGGTAGGGGCCCGGCTCCCCCCGGACGGGGAGGGACGGAGAGCGGTTGTCAGTGCCGTTGGCTACGGTTCGTGTCATGTCGGACGCTGACGATGCACGCCGTGTGGCCCTGTCCTTCCCGGACACCACGGAGAAGACCGCCTGGGACATGCCCACCTTCCGGGTCGCGGGCAAGATGTTCGCCACCCTGCCGGAAGAGGGGACCTCCCTGGCGGTGCGCTGCCCCAAGGAGGAGCGCGCCGAACTGGTCCTGGCCGAGCCGGGGAAGTTCTGGATCGCGGACCACGAGGCGTCCTTCGCCTGGGTCCGGGTGCGGCTGGCCGCCCTGGAGAGCGACGGCGAGCTGACGGACATCCTCGCGGACTCCTGGCGCCAGGCCGCGCCCCACCGGCTCCTGGAGGCCCACCCCCGTCTCGGGGTTCCGTCGACGGACTGAAACCCCTTTCCGTGGGCCGGGCACGGCTGGCATGATCCGGCGAGGGGTCGGGGGACCCCGCGGGGAATCAAAGACCGACGGACCCGGGGGATGTTGGGGAGGGCGGACAGCGATGTCCGGTATATCTGTCAGTGGCTTCCGGGGAGGTGTGCCGGGGCCGCGTGGACGGGGGCTCGGCCGTTCCCGGACGCCGGTCCGTGGTTCCGCCCGACCGCTCCGGCGGTCCTTCTGGGGGCGGCTGAACCGTTCCGGCGCGGGCGGGGACGAAGGCGGGGGAGCGCCCGGAGACGTCCCGGATGCGAACGACGGTCCGCTCCGCGAACCGAGCGGGGTGCCCGGGGCGGGCGCCGTTGCGGTGCCGGCCGCCGACGGGGACTCCATCGGCGCAGCGACCGGCGGGCCGGGTCGGGGTCGTCGACGGTCACCCGGGGCCGCTGGTTCGGGCACCCGTATGTGGTCCCGGGACTTCAACCTCTTCTTCACCGCCAGGGCCGTGGCGAAGCTCGGCGACACCATGCTGCCCGTCGCGCTCGCGGCGGGGCTCATCCAACACGGCTACGGGGCCGGCGCGGTCGGCCTCGCGATGGCCGCGTCGGTCGCCTGTTTCGCGGGCCTCGTCATCTTCGGCGGGGTCTTCGCGGACCGCTTCAGCACCAGACTGCTGATGATCGGCTCCGATCTCGTCCGACTGGTCACCCAGGCCCTCACCGCCGGACTGTTCTTCGCCGGGCACGTCGTCCTGTGGCAGATCTGTGTGATCGGCGCGGTCAACGGCGCCGCCTCCGCGATCTTCCAGCCCGGTGTGGCGAGTACGGTGCCCCGACTCGCCTCCGACGTCCAGGCGGCCAACGGCGCGATCCGCGTGGCCGAGTCCACCGCGCACCTCGCGGGTCCCGCCCTCGCCGGCGTGCTCGTCGCCTTCTCGTCGGCCGGCGGGGTCTTCGTGGCCCACGCCGCCACCTACGCGGTGAGCGCGCTGTGCCTGCTCCTCATGCGACTGCCGGAACCCACCCGGGCGGAACGCGTCCACACCAGCGGGTTCCGCGCCGACCTCGTCGAGGGCTGGCGGGAGTTCCGCGGCCGCACCTGGTTGTGGGGCGTCATCGCCGTCTGGTGTGTCTACATGATCACCGTTGCCGGTCCGGCCATTCCGCTGGTCGCCACGGAGGTCATCCAGGACCACGGCCCCCGCGCGTACGGTCTGGTCAATTCGGGACTCGGCGCGGGCACCGTCATCGGCGGACTCGTCGCACTGCGGCTGCGTCCGCGGTACATGCTCCGCGCCGGGTCGATCGCCCTGTTCGCGTTCGCCGCGCACCCCGCGACCGTCGGGGCCAACCTCCCCCTCTGGGCCATGACCCTGGGCGCAGTGGTGGCCGGAGCCGGGCTGTCGTTCTGGGGCGTCATGTGGGCGACCAGCGTGCAGACCCAGGTACAGCCCGATGTGCTCAACCGCATCCACGCCTACGACGTGGCCGGGTCCCTGGCCATGGTGCCGGTCGGCCAGGCCCTCGCCGGTCCCGCCTCGACCGCCACGACCGGTGACTCCGTCCTGCTGTTCGGGGGAGTCATGGCGCTGGTCGTCCCGGTCACCCTGCTGCTCGTCCCGGCGATCCGCGGGTTGGTCCGCGCCGACCTCTCGCGCAACGCCCCCGTGACCTCGGGCGGTCCGGTGAACCTGGTGAAGGAGGAACGGCCCGCCCCGCACGCGGCGTGCCGCGGCGGGAGCGGAAGACCGTCGGGCGGACCCGGGCCACGGGGTGGGGGAGCCCCCTAGGCTCCCGCGCGGGGGTCGGGCCGGTCCGCGGGCGGGGTCCCGGTGCCGTGCGCCCCGAGGGGCACGGCACCACCCACCGGCGGGTTCAGACGGGCGAAGCCCTCCTGACGGTGGTACGGGAAGTAGGGGTAGGGCGGCGTCGTGCTGCTCGCCGCATCGAGCTTCCCGATCTGCTCGGACGTCAGGGTCCAGCCGACGGCGCCGAGGTTCTGGCGCAGCTGCTCCTCGTTGCGGGCGCCGATGATGACGGAGGAGACGGTCGGGCGCTGGAGGAGCCAGTTGATGGCGATCTGCGGAACGCTCCGACCGGTCTCCCGGGCGATCTCGTCCAGTGCGTCGACCACACGGTAGAGGTGCTCGTCCTCGACCGGAGGGCCGAACTCGGCGGTCTGGTGGAGGCGGCTGCCGGCCGGCAGCGGCTGCCCGCGACGGACCTTGCCGGTGAGCCGGCCCCAGCCCAGCGGGCTCCAGGCGAGCGCGCCGAGGCCCTGGTCGAGCCCGAGGGGCATCAACTCCCACTCGTAGTCCCGGCCGAGGAGGGAGTAGTAGACCTGATGGGCGACGTAGCGCTGGTGACCGTGCTTCTCGGCGACCGCTAGGGACTTCATCGCCTGCCAACCGGAGAAGTTGGAGGCGCCGGTGTATCGGACCTTCCCCGCGCGAACGAGGTCGTCGAGCGTGGACAGGGTCTCCTCGACCGGTGTGCCGGCGTCGAAGGCGTGCAGTTGGAACAGGTCGATGTAGTCGGTGCCGAGGCGTCGGAGCGCGTCCTCGCACGCCTTGATCAGACGTGAGCGGGAGGCGCCCGAGTCGCGGGGACCGTCGCCCGTCGGCAGGCCGGTCTTGGTGGACACGATCACCTGGTCCCGGCGGCCCTTGATCGCTGCACCGAGGATCTCCTCGGACGCACCGTCCGAGTAGACGTCGGCCGTGTCGAACATCGTGATCCCGGCGTCGAGGCAGATGTCCACGAGGCGCCGCGCCTCCTGTGCATCGGTGCTGCCCCAGGCGCCGAACAGCGGCCCTCGTCCTCCGAAGGTGCCCGCGCCGAAGCTCAGTACGGGGACCTTGAGTCCGGATGCGCCCAGTTGCCTGTGCTCCATGGTGAGTCCTCTCCCTGGAGTCGAAGATGGCTAACGGTACTGCCGTTCCGTTAATGTGGGACCCAACGTAACAGCTGAGGCCGTTTAATGGAACGGGAGTCCCGTTATGGGTTCTGAGGATGCCGACCCGGGAACCGTCCGCCCCGGCGGACGCACCGCACGGGTACGGGCCGCGGTGTTGCAGGCGGCCGGAGACGCCCTGGCGGAGCAGGGTTTCGCCCACCTCGACCTCGCCGACGTCGCCCGCCGCGCAGAGGTGGGCAGGACGACCGTCTACCGCCGCTGGGGAACGGCCACCGCCCTGGTGGCCGACCTGCTGACGGACATGGCCGAACAATCCCTGCCGCGTACCGAGACAGGCTCGCTGCTCGGCGACCTCCGGGCCAACGCACGGCTCGTGCAACGCACCCTGGCCGACCCGCGGCAGGGGGCCCTCTTCAAGGCGGTGATAGCAGCCGCCGTCTGCGAGGCCAGAACGGCCGAGGCCCTGCACCGTTTCTACGACGTCCGGGTCGACGAGTGGGCGCCCTGCGTGCAGCAGGCCGTCGACCGGGGCGAGGTGCCGGCGGGCACCGACGTTCACGAGGTGATCCGAGCCGTCTCCGCCCCGCTCTACTACCGCCTGCTGACCAGCGACCGGAGCCTCGACGAGGCCGCCGCGGACCAGGCCGCGGAGGCCACCGCGACAGCGGCGCGCGCGGGAGCGTACCTACGCGGACCGTCGACCGGGACCCCGTACGAGGGGACCCGGCCGACGGACTGATGCGCGTGCGAGGAAGGAACACCCGGCGGAACGCTCAGCCGGTGGCGGACTTCCCCGTGGTGCGGAGGACCACGTTCGACCGCTCGCCGTAGAAGAACGCCCGGACCCGGACGGTCGCCCGCTTCTCCCGGGGCAGGGTGATCAGCCCCGTGGACTCGATGTCCGGGTCGAGCACCGCGGCGACATGGAAGTCCGGGGCGCCCGCCGGTCGGATCTCGACCAGATATCCGGCTTCGTCGCGGGCCCGATCGCGCCAGGTGAGCAGGACCCCGTTGGCGTGCTTGACGGTCGCCTTGAAGTCGTCCGCTGTCGCCCGCACGGCTTCCTCGCCCCGGACGGGGTGACGTTCCGCCGCCGACCCCGGCTTCGACAGCTTCCGGGGCGCGGCCCACTCATGCCCACTGCGCTGGTCCTCCTTGCTGAACGCCCCCTTCGGCAGGTCCAGTTCCACCGCCGCCGACACCGGCCCGCCGTAGGCGCGCAGCCGGTAGTAGAACGGGGTCTCGGGCATCAGATCGGGATGCTCGTGGAGACGCTGGCCCTCGGGGGCGAACCGCAAGGTCGTGTACGCCCCCTCGGGTTCGGTGGCGAACTCGACGACCTGTCCCGCGGCGTCACGGGCGTCGCCGCTCCACCGCAGGGTGACGTCGGTCGGCGTGTCGAGCTTCGCCGACAGCGTCACCCCCGCGCCCCGCGGCGCGGCGGACCTTCCGTCCGATGGCGACGCCCCGTCGGAGCAGCCGGAGAGCAGGGCGGTGGCCAGGGCTGTTCCCAGGAGGGCCCGGCCCGGTCGGCGCAGGGGAGGCACAGTCGTCATTCCTTCCTGCGCGTCCCTACTTCTGCCACATCTTGACGCCGCCCCAGGTGACCTTCACCGGGCCGTTCCCGCTGCTCGTGCGATAGGCCCCGAGCTTGTCGTAGTAGCTTCCGGAAGTGCTGGGGACGTCGGCGGCCAGCACCCTTGAGCCGTTGATGTACGTCCGGTGCGAGACACCCACTTCGTGCACGGTGTTGACCCGGACCGTCGCGCCCACGGTGCCTTCGTAGCCGAGGGTGGTCCCTCCGTGCACCGAGTAGAGACGGCCGCCGTTCTCGACGGCGAGCATGTAATACGCGCCGGCACCCGTGCCGTCCCGGAACGTCTGCTTGAGGCTGATCCGGGTGCCCCCCATGGACTCCACGCGGAAGCGCCCCTCGAACTGGCGCGTCACATCGGTATAGGTCGGGTACCGGTACTCGGCGCGCTGATCGCCGCTGGCCGTGGAACAGGTCAGCTCGAACACATTGCCGGTGATCACGCCACAGCCGCGTTCCTGGAGGCTCGGAGTGGGCACGGGGACGATCGGGTTCCAGCCCCCCGGCTCGACCTCGGCGGCGGCGGGCGGTGCCAACAGCACCAGCCCGCAGATCGCTGCGGACGCGGTCATCAAGGGTCGGGCAAGCCTCATGGCCAACTCCTTCCCGGGATTCCCGCATGCACGGAGCCCCGGGCTAGTTCATGGATGAATCCTGCGCCGAGAAGTTATGTGACGCTCCGAGATCTCGTCAACCATGCATGGTGAAACCTCTTTTTCATGGCCGATTAGCGAGCTGTGAATCCTCTGGTTTAGGCGAAGCGCCCGAAAGGAGGTGCGGAAGCGCTGTTAGCGACGTCAGCGGGCTGTCGACGGTTCCGAATGCCTTCCTTTCACTCAATGTTTGGCGAGATCCACTACCTTCGCCGTGCTCGCACTGGCGTCCCCCGAGTGACCTTTCGTAGCCCGATTAATGTGTGGTGTCCGATTTCTTGGGTGGGGTTTAATCCGTGTTTCCCGGAACCGTTTTTTTACGGAGGGGAGCCGAGCCCACCCCGCAGGGCGGGCCTGCCGCGGTCGCCGGCGCGGACCTCAGGCAGTGGCCACCGGACCGCCACCGAGGAAGCCGGAGATGCGCTCCCGCAGCGAGCGCGGGTCCAACCCGTGCGCGGCCACGTGCTCCTCCACCGTCCCGTACCGGCGCAACTCGCGGCGGCCGACGCCCAGTCCGAGCACCCGGTGCGGGACGTCGACCAGCGCGTCGTTCGCCACGGCGGTCGACGTCCCGGCGAGATAGGGCTCGACCAGCACGACGTCCGGTGCCCCGCCCGGACCGGCGACGGCCCCTGCCGCCCGGCGCAGCCCGTCCGCGTCGAAGGGGCGCACCGTCGTCGCGTAGAGGACCGAGACGTCCAGGCCCTCGGTGGCGGCCAGCACGTTGCCGAGCGTCGTGCCCACGGCCACCACCACGCCCCGACCACCCTCCCGCACGGTACGGAACCCCTCCCCGTCGACGGGGAACGCCACCGGGTTGGACTGCGCCGACAGACGCACGTACACCTTGTCGTCCCCCGCGGCGACGGCGCGCCGCAGGAGCGTCTCGGCCTCGTCGGGGTGCCCCGGTACGTGCACGGTCCAGCCGTCCAGGGTGTCGAGCAGGGCCACGTCGCCCGGTGACATGTGGGTGAACCCGCCGGACGGCCAGTCGAACGACGCCGCCGCGCTCACCAGCACCCCGCCCACCCCCTGGTGGCCGAAGTCCAACTTGATCTGTTCGAACGGGCGCTCCACCAGGAAGCTCGCGAAGGTGTGCACCACCGGCCTGAGGCCGGTCAGCGCCAGCCCGGCGCCCGTCCCCACGAGCAGTTGCTCGCGGATGCCCACGTCGATCACCCGGTCCGGGTGCCGACGGGCGGCCTCCGAGAAGCCGTCGGAGCCGATCACGGCGAGCACCACGGCGACCCGGGGGTCCTCGTCCAGCAGCTCGGACAGGACGGGGGCGAAACGGTCACGCATCGTTTCCATCGGTCATCTCTCCGGTCTCAGACGGTGGGGTTCCGGGCGTCGACCCGGGCGACGACGGCGTGCGGGCGCCCAGGATGCGGGGCGGTGAAGGCCTCGTGCAGGGCCGCGTGGTCACGTCCGTCGACGGTCACCGTGGACCAGCCGCCCGCTGCGAAGCGGGCGGCGATCCCGCCGGGCAGCGACTGGCTCGCGGAGGCGTTGTCGATCACCACGGTGTGCAGCCGGTCCAGCCCGGCCGGGCCGGCGAAGGCGATCGCCTCGTGGTTGCTGCCCTCGTCCAGTTCCCCGTCGCCGATCAGTACCCACACGGCCGGTCCGGTCAGTCCCTGGGCCCGCAGTCCGAGCGCCGTCCCCACGGCGAGCGGCAGACCGTGCCCCAGCGAACCGCTGCCGATCTCCACTCCCGGCACGAGCAGTCGGTCCGGATGGTGCCCGAGCGGCGAGTCGTAGGCCCCGAAGCGGGTCAGCCACTCCACCGGTACGAAGCCCTTGGCCGCGAGCACCGCGTAGTAGGCCATCGGCCCGTGACCCTTGGAGAGCAGGAACCGGTCCCGGTCGGGAGCTTCGGCGGTGGCCGGGGAGACCCGGAGCACCCGGTCGTAGAGCACCCACAGCGCGTCGAGGGTCGACGTCGCCGCCGGCCCGTGTTTCTCGTCCCCGGTGAGCAGGCCCATCAGCCGCTCCAGGTCGCCGTACCCGTACTCGTCCCCGTTCCGGGGGACCCGCCCGGCCTGCTTCCCGGGCCTCTCGCGCCGTGCGGCGCCGGTCACCTTGGTCATGGATCAACGGTGCAACCTCAAGCGCCCTTGAGGTCAACCCGCAAAGGGTGCGCGACCACGGCTTCCGGTGCGGTATTGTTTCGGTGCGCGTTCAGCCAGGGTAAACCCCAGGTCACAGCGGGCAACGGGACGTGGCGCAGCTTGGTAGCGCACTTGACTGGGGGTCAAGGGGTCGCAGGTTCAAATCCTGTCGTCCCGACTTGCATCCGTGCAGGTCGTAGGCGGTATCGGAGGAATCCGGTACCGCCTTTTCGTTGTCCCTGGGGACCAGTTGGGGACCAGTTGGGGACCACGCGGTCTAGCGGCGCCTTCCGGGGACGGGCTGGGCGGCCAGGCTGAGGGGTGCGCGGACGGGGTTGAGGTGGGCGGTGAGGGCAGCGCCGGCGCCGGTGATCTGGGACATGTCGGGGTGGAGGTAACGCTGGGTTGTGAGGAGGGATCCGTGTCCGGCGATCTTGCGCAGCACGTGGGCGGGGACGCCGGCGTCGGCGAACCAGGTGAGTCCGGTGTGGCGCAGATCGTGGCGTCGCAGATGTTCGAGACCGAGTGAGGTGACGACTTCGTCCCAGTGGGTGGCATCGCGCTGGACGGCGGTGGATGTGCGTCCGCCGCGTGGCCTGGTGAAGAGGCGGGCGTCGGGGTTGGGGCCTGCGGCGAGGATGCGTTCGGCGACGAGGGGCCGGATCTCTTCCACGATGGGGACGTGGCGGGCGCGTTTGCCCTTGGTGCGCTTGTCGACGAGTCCGCCGGGTGCGGGGGTGGTCTGTCGGCGGACGGTCCAGATCCAGTTCACCGTGTCGATGTCGATGTCGATGTCGGCGACGCGGTCGCCGGAGACCTCGCCGATGCGGGCGGCGGTCGTGGCCCCGTTGGTGATCATGCGGACGGGGAAGTGCCCGAGCGCGGGGACCACCCGGCGGCGCCAGCCCGTGAGATACGGATCGAGGGTCTTCAGTTCCAGACCGCGCAGGGCCAAGTCCATGTTCGTGGTGCCGTATTCGGCCAGGGACATGGTGGCCACATTCGGCGCGATCCCCGCATCCGCGGCCTTCAGGATCCCGGACATCCAGTCCTCGGCCTCGTCCAGAGTGTCTTTGCCCTCGGAGAGGGACCTGCGGCGTTTGGAGGCGGGGTCGAACCAGCGGACGCGGGCACGGTAGGGCGAGGCCCGGTTGGGCCGGTGCTCGATGTCGCCGGCCACCCGCACCCCGAGCGGGACTGCCTCGGTGTGGGGCATCAGGCCACCGCACCGGGCGTGACGCGGCGTTCGGCGAGCCAGGTCTCCACATCGCGGGCGCTGTAGAGGACGACCCGCCCGCTGATGGGAACGTACGGGGGGCCTTGCCGGGGATGAGCGGTCCGCCCGCGCCGGAGAGTCGAGGGATCAACCCGGAGAAGTTGGCCGAGCTCTCCGGTCGAGTACCAGGCACCGGAGAGTTGTCCGTCTGTCTCGGTGTGGGGGATACGCCGGATGAAGTCGAACGAGAGGTCGTGAAGTCCTGAGAAGAGGGCTGGACGGGCGGCAGTGAGCGGGGGGACGAAGGTTGCGTGTGCGGGTAGTTCACCCTTCGAATCTCCGCAAGATCCCCGGTTAGGGAAACCGGTGATCACCTGCTATAAGGCCACCCGCGGGCGTCAGGAAGGCCAATATCCAACGGACGCTGGACAGCTCATCATGGATGGCCAAGACCCCAGCGTCTGTTCCTGCCTCTTTCGACCGGGTGTTGGCCGGTGAATGGTCCGCATCTCGGGCTTGATCGGGTGGATCCATCATTGGTGACGGCCCATCTATGGGGGCAGTCATCCGAGGGGTCTTGGGCAAGGCCCCATCCTGACCTACCCGGCCGGTCCCGGGTCCCCGCCCACCGCGGGGCGCCCGGTCGTTGCCGCCGAGGCCATGGCCGCCGTCCTGGGCCGCACCCGGCTCGACGCCCTGCGCCTCCTCGCCGAGCCGCACACCACGACATCGCTGGTGCGCGCCCTGCGCGTCAGCAATGCGACGGCTTCGTCCCATGCGGCGGCGCTCAGATCGGCTGGCCTGGCGACGACGACCCGCACCGGCCGCTCGGTCACACACCTGCGCACGGCCCTCGGCACGCTGGTCGCGGGCGGTGCAGCCCGTACGCCCTAACCCGGCTGCGTCCGGTCGCCGTCGGCCCAGTAGCCGGGATCGCCCCGGCGGCGGCGCCCGTTGATCCGGAGGTACAGCAGAGCCACTGATTCCCCGGCTCCGTGATCGAGGCGCTTCACGACTTTCCCGAGCGGATTCCGGAGCCGCCCGCCGGGCATCCGTACCCCCAGCGACCGTCCGAACAACTCGCCCTGGCACTCGTCGGGTTCGCCCCGGACCGTGCTCGAACCTTCACGCGGTGGGGAGTGTCGCGGTCCGGTCCGCGCGGGGCGGCCCGTGCCACGTAGCCGAGCTCCGAGTGTGCTCGGCCACGATGCATGGGCGACCCCGTCACCTTTTCCGCCGAGTGGTCCGTTCCCTTTCGGACACCGAATGGATGAAGGTGATTGTGCGGGAACGCATGCCCACACGGCGTTGCTCGACGATTTCCTCGACCGGGGGATCGAAAGGCCCGCGGATCGGATTGCTGTGCAGCTTCACCGCGCAGTCGAGGTCGGTGCAGAGGAGGAGGCCCACCGTATTGAGACGCTTGCGCTTGTCCCGGGATGGGAGTCGGGCGGTGAAGAGTGACACCTCGTTGAACCGGCGGGCGAACCGGCACAGGTCGCACATCATCGCGCGCGAGCCGTGTGCCGCGTCGTTCGGCGCCTGCCGCAGCAGCACTCCCAACGCCTGGTCGTCGGCCTCGGTGACGAGGTAGGCCCGTTGCGGGGAGCGCAGGTCCCGCCACCCGAGGTAATCGATTCGGTCCCACCGGACGTCGTCGAACCAGGTGGGCAGCCGAACTCTGTTGTCGGTTGCGTCCAGGTTCACGATCGCGCCGCGTATTTCTTCCCTGGTCATCGGACGCATGGCAGCTCCCGGCGGGTTGCCCGTACGCGGATGAACGCGCTGGCCGGGAAGGTGCGCGGAAGGGGTGGGAGAGTCCTTGGGGTACTGGACACTCGGGGTGCTCCTTGCTGAGAAGTCCGTCATGACAGCAAGAGCAGGCCGAGCGGCTCGGCGAAGAGGCCCACCCGCTCGCCGCGATACGTGCGGACTTGGAGGCGTGGGCTGGTTCAGCGCACCGGAGACTCACGTCCGGTCCGCCGTCCGGCAAGGACGGCGTCAGGGAAACGGACGGCTAGGCGGTGCAGCGAGGCGCGCTCGGCGCGGGCCGAAACATAAAAATCCCTCTTCCAGGGCACAGCCCAGAACAGATCAACGGAGCTCCGCCAGGTTAACAACAGCCCCCGGAGCGGTGGCAACCGATTTACTGGCCACCTCCTCGGCTCCGTGGGAAGGCAGCGGCCGGGACCGACCGGTTCCCGAGTGTGTGGAGGCCAGTCGGTATGGGGATCACTCCGCTCGGCGCGGTGGCTTCCAGAGGTCGTCGAGGCGGCGCGGGCCGCGGTGGGGCCACGAGGGCTGACGGCAGTACGGTGTACGACCGGCGAACGCTCTCTCGGCCGCAGCACCGCGAAAACCATAGTGACGCGCGTACGCCGCGCAAGGAGAATGCCCACAGACATACGGACAGTCGAAGACCGAAAGGCAACACAGTGGCATTGGCCAAGAAGGGTTCCCGCCGCATCGTGGTCGACGGCGTCGAGTACCGCTGGCATGTGAGCAGGAAACACTTGTGCTGCGACTTCGAGGGCAGCACCTTGGGCTACGTGGCGGAGGACGCGACCCGCCCCGGAACGACGCTCGTCGTGGAAACCGGCCGGCCGGCCGTCCTCTACCCGGAAAGAGTGCCGGATGAGGTCGTCCTGCCGCGGGAAGTCGCCGCGGGCATTCGGGCCGCGCGGTCGAAAGGCTGGACACCCAACGCCAACGGTTCGCCGTTCAAGCTGCACCTGTCTGCCGCTTGACCGGGTCGTTGCGGTTGCTCCCGCTTCGGTCGTGTCGTGCGTGGCGTCCTTCTTCACCGGCTCCAGGATGGACACGCACTCCACGTGGTGCGTCATCCGGAAGAGGTCGGTCTGAGTACGATTGAAGATAAGCGCAGGTCAGAGGATGTTTGGGGTGTGTGATCGCGGCGAATTCTGGGTCGCGAGCGTCATATGAGCGTCAAGCGCAAGAGGGCTCAGGCGAGCGCCGGGGTTCGGTGTTGGTCGTCGGTCAAGCTGGGGCGTTCACTGCGCGTGAAGATACACGCTGTCGTCGTCCCCGCAGCGCCGTGGGCGATAGCGACCTTCCTCCGATGCCGGTGCGGCTGTCAACGGCAAAAGAGATGCACCCAGCCGGATCGTCCCGATCAGATGTCGCGGGAGAGACCAGCCAGGTCTGTGACCCGCTGCGATTGCTGACTTCAAACTGCTGACCTGCGCAAATGGTCTTTCAGCTGTTTCACGTTCGTGCCGGCTGATGGCGCTGGAAGTCCCAGAAAAGTCCCAGAGGGCTCCCACCGCTGACGGGTGCCCTTTCAGGCTCTGTACGCCATTGCGAGCTCGACGAACGTCGTGTTGTCGACGAACGGCGCCTCGGCGGCGCTGACTGGCGCCTGTTGCTGACCGGGAGTTGGGATCCTGCCTCACCGAAGACCCATCCGGCCAAGGTGGCCCATTGTGACAAGCGCGCTATCCCCGCCCAGGTGAGCCATGTCGAGAAGTGGCAGCTGGCCCTCGACATGATCGACGAGACGCGGTCGGTCCTGGGGCATCAAGCCTGGGGTCATCGCTGACGGCGACGACGGGGACACCGCCGCCTTCCGGCTCAGCCTGGAAGAACGTGGTCTTTGCTATGTGATGGGTATCTCGACCACGACCACCGCGCTGCTGTCCACCCCGCCTGGCTGCGGCCGGGGCAGACCGCCGGTGCCTCCGTACCTCCGCCGGCACAGAGGGCGAAGAGCCTGGTCATCGGACCCGATGGCAGTTGAGAGGCGTCTTCTCAAGGGCAGGACACCGATAGGGTGTTGACGATCTGGGGCATTGACAGGGGTGGATCGTGAGCAAACTGCACGTGGGGTACGTCCGCAAGGCGATCGAGGGCCGTTTCACCGGCCTCATCGACATGTCAGACCAGGCGCGCCTGTCGGAAGCCAGCCGCCATCAGGCGTTCCTGAGCCGTGGTCTGGCCGCGCTCGCCGCGCAGATCGAGCACCCGTGCAGTGACCGGGTCGCCGCCACACGAGTCTTCGACGGGCAAGACGATCAGGGCCTCGACTCGATTGCCGTGGACTTCGGAACCAAGCGCTCCCGCATCTGTCTGGTGCAGGCGAAGTGGAGCGACCAGAACAAAGGAGGCTTCGGCGAGGCCGAGGTGCACAAGATGTTCCACGGTCTGGAGCTGATGCTCGACCGGAACTTCGGCCGGTTTAACCGCCGCTTCCAGCCGTTCGTCCCCGACATCGAGCGGGCCTACGATTCCGGCACCCCGAAGATCACCCTCGTGCTCGCCCTTATGCGCGAGGCGCCGCTCAGCGACGGCGTGCGCGAACTGATCAGGATGAAGCAGGAAGAGCAGAACCAGGTCGTCCGCGACATGGTCGAAGTGAAGGTTCTCGACCTGCGGGACTTCCACCGAGCGATTCTCGGCGATGCCGCCGCACCGAAGATCGACACGAAGGTGCAGTTGGAGTGCTTCGGCCAGGAGTCGACGCCGTACAAGGCAATGTACGGCACCATGACTGTCCCTGACCTCGCCGATCTCTATGAGGAGCACCGGCGCGGCCTTTTCGCCCGGAATATCCGTGACTCTCTTGACGAGAGCGACGTCAACTCCAAGATCAGGGAGACCCTGCGGGAGGAGCCCGAGCACTTCTGGTACTTCAGCAACGGCATCACCATGCTGTGCGAGTCGATCCAGCCGATCGGCCGGGCGTTGCCCGGCAAGGTGGGCAACTTCCAGCTGTCCGGTGTCAGTGTGGTCAACGGCGCGCAGACGGTGAGTGCCATCTACCGGGCCTTCACCGAGGACACGGGCGCGGCGCAGGACGGCCGGGTCCTGGTACGCCTGATCTCCCTGGAGGACTGCCCGCCCGGCTTCGGCGACCAGGTGACCACCACTACGAACACGCAGAACCCGATCGAGGAGCGCGATTTCAAGTCCCTCGACCCCGGCCAGGTCAGGCTCCGCGACGACTTCGCCATGCTCCTCAAACGCAGCTATGTGATCAAGCGCGGTGAGACGCTGCCCGACTCGGCGCACGGCTGCTCCATCATCGAGGCCGCCGAGGCACTCGCAGCCGTCAGCCCGAACGCCCGGCTCGCAGCCGTGGCCAAGCGTGACGACAATCTCGCCGGGCTGTGGGAGGACCGCAACTACCAGGACACCTTCGGCCCCGAGCCGAACGCCTTCAAGGTTTGGCGCAGTGTCGAGCTTCTCCGTGAGGTCCGGGCGCAGCTGCAGCTCCTGCGTGAGGGGCTGGTCTGGCGCGCCGACGCGGCAGCCTTCTACGGCGACCTCCTGGTCACCCATATCGTTTACCGCCGCCTGGACACCCGGGCCATCGAGGATCCGGAGTGCGACTGGGCGACGGAGCTCACAAAGGTGCCCGGCCTGGTCCGTGACTCCCTGTCCTGGGTGCTCGACGCGATCGACAACGAGTACGGCACGTCCAGCCACATCATCGCCGCCGTCCGGAACACGGAACGGATCGAGCGAGTGGTACGTGCGGCCCTGCGCAAGCTCGACTCCGAGGAGAAGGCGCCGACGCTGAACGAGGACTATCAGGTAGCTACGGGCGAGGCTCGGGGGCGGAAGGTGAATGCAGTGACGACCCTTGTTGCCGTCGGCGAGATCGAGGAGGGCGCGGTTCTGGAGTTCCGGCCGTATAGCAAGCCGGAGCGTCGCGAGATGACTGAGTGGCTGGCGGCGGATCCGCGGCGGGCCCAGGCGACGTGGAGCAACGAGGCGGGGCGTAACCCGTTGCAGTGGCACGGTGACGACGCGTGGTACTCGCCCAGTGGCCTCGCGCGGAAGATGCGCTTTGAGGCATCCGGGGTGGACAGCTCGGCGCAGGGCACGATCCGGTGGTTCGTGCCTGGTCAGGGGTCGCTGGACGAGCTGGCGCTGGCGGTACGGCTGCGGGAGGGCAACGAGCCGACGGAGAAGTGAGCGCGGCCAGAGGGGTGCCGGGCTGGGGGCGCCGCTGTCCCAGCCCCGTCGTCTGCTTCCTCCCAGGCGTTGTCAGTGCTCCCCGGTAGGGTCCGGAAACACCGACCGGGCACCCTCCAGCCTGGCGGAACGCGCTCTCGGAGGTGCCCCTGGGGCCGTAGGATCACAGATGGCAACTGTGTTAAGACACGCACGGACCGCCCCGGGGCGCAGGCCCCTAGCCGCACCCCCGAGCACAGGAAAGTAGCAGCACGTCGATGGAGGAACTGACCTTGGACCTGGATATCCCGCAGCGGCCCGAGGAGGACGCGGAGCCCGTTGCGGAGGGCTCCGAGCCTAAGGTCACGGGCCTTAAAGAGGGCCAGGTCGTCGACTACATCTCCGGCGACGCGATCCCGGAGACGGCGAAGGAGAAGGTCCGGCAGCGGATCGCCCGAGCCCTGGTACACGAGCACGGTATCGATCCCGGCGACATGCAGCGCGACTTCTCCGTCACGGTCAGTGAGGAGGGTGCCAAGCGGAAGCGGAGCAAGAAGGCCGACATCGCGATCTTCGAGTCCGGCGCCCCGCACACCACGGCGAACCTGCGGCGGGTGGTGATCTGCAAGCAGGAGCCCAAGCGAGGGAAGAACGTCGTCAAGCTCCGCGAGCCCGACCAGGCCCGGAAGGACTTGGAGGAGCTCCAAGAGCTGATGGGCAACGAGGACCGCCCGCAGTGCGCGGACGGCATGTGGACCGACGGTGTCGACTTCTTCTTCCTCAAGAAGGTGGTCGGCGACTTCGGCGCCGACTTTGAGGACCGCAGCGACTGGGAGGTCACCGACGGCACCCTCGGCAGCCGTACCGTTGCCTCGCACCAGCGGCTGCGCCAGGCCGACCCTGAGATGCTCAAGATCGCCTTCCGGCGCTGCCACAACTACATCCACGGCAACGAGGGCATGCCGAAGGACGCCGCATTCTGGCAGTTCCTCTACCTGCTCTTCGCCAAGATGTACGACGAGCGGGTCAGCCACGGCTCCGTGCACGGCCGGTTCCGCACCGGTCTGAAGGAGATGTTCGACGAGAACGGGCGCGCGGCCATCAGTAAGCGCGTCAAAGAGCTCTTCGAGGACGTCAAGAGCGAGTACAAGGACGTTTTCAAGCCCACCGACGAGATCACCCTCTCAGACCGGGCGCTCGCCTTCATCGTCAGCGAGCTTGCCCCGTACGACCTGATCGGCACGGACGTCGACGCCAAGGGCATTGCCTACCAGGAGCTCGTCGGCACCAACCTGCGCGGCGACCGAGGCCAATACTTCACCCCGCGCGGCGCGGTCAACCTGATGGTCGAGATGCTCGACCCGAAGGAGGACGAGACCGTCCTCGACCCGACCTGTGGCACTGGCGGCTTCCTCCAGGCCACGCTCAAGCACCTGCACCACACCTGGAAGAAAGAGGCTGGCACGCTAGGCTTCCCGGACACGGAGGAGGAGCGGGAGCGGTACGGCGACAAGCTCAAGAAGTTCGCGGACGAGTACCTGTTCGGCTCCGACTTCGACCCGTTCCTGGTGCGTGCGACAACCATGGCGATCATGACGCTCGCCCAGACCACGGGGAACGTCTTCCACATGGACTCGCTCGCCTTCCCGCGGGGACACCTCTCGGGTGTGGAGGCGGCGAAGAAGAAGATCCCGCTCGACAAGCCCACCGTGGACGTACTCCTGACCAACCCGCCCTTCGGCGCGGATATCCCGGTCAGCGATGAGTCGGTGCTCGGCTCGTTCCGCAACGGGATCGCTCGGTCGTGGGGCCGCAACAAGGAGACCGGCGAGGTCGAGGCGAGCACGATCAGCATGCCGTCGAGCATGGCGCCGGAGCAGTTGTTCATTCAGCGCGCCATCGAGTGGGTCAAGCCAGGCGGACGGATCGGAATCGTCCTGCCGAACGGCATCCTGTCGAACCCAGGGCCGACGGACGAGGCGATCCGCCGGTACATCCTGCGGAACTGCTGGGTTCTCGCGAGCGTCGAGCTGCCGGTGGAGACGTTCGTCGTCGACGCCAACGTCAACATCCTCACCACGCTCCTCTTCCTGAAGCGGAAGACCCGGCAGGAGATCCAGAACCACGACCTCCGGACGGAGAAGGCGTACCCCGTCTTCATGGCCGTCGCGGAGAAGGTCGGCTTCGACCGACGCGGCAACGACCTCTACAAGCGTGAGCCCAACGGGGAGATCGTGGTGGAGACGGAGGTCGTCATGGAGCGGCTTCGTATTCGGGGCAAGGAAGTGACCCGGCCGCTGACCCGCAGCAAGAAGGTCATCGACAACGATCTGCCAGTGATCGCGGAGAAGTACCGGGAGTTCCGGGCGAAGTACCCGGTGCCGGGTGTAGATCCGCGTATGGCCGGGGCGGCGGGGACGGGGGCCGGGGCGTGAAGGTCGCTGAGCTGTCCAATCCGGTGAAGTCCGACTGGTTCGCGGCCCAGGGGCTCCGGCTTGACGCCTCGCCGTATGTGGCGGGGTCGATGAAGACGAAGAAGCTGCTGGAGCAGTTGCCGAAGACGGAGCCGCTGGCGAGCCTGACGGCGGGGCACAACGGAGGAATCTTCAACGGGCCCATGTTCCGGCGGGTCTACCTCACTGATCCGGAACATAGTGTGCCGTTCCTCGGGACGAAAGACATGATGGCGGCCGACTTGACCGGGCTACCCCGGCTACGTAAGTCGGATGCGGAATCATCGACCTTGTCGTATCTCCAACTCAAGCCCGGGATGACACTGATCTCGTGTTCGGGATTTAACGCTGGTCGGCGGGCCTACGTCAGGCCCGATATGGGTGACTACTGGTCTTCGCAGGACACCCTCAAGGTCGAACCCAACCCGGAGAAAATTGAGTCCGGGTATCTGTACGCCTTCCTGCTCAGCAAGTTCGGCGAGTCGCTCGTACGAGGGTCGGTGTACGGCTCGGCCGTGAAGCACATCGAACCGCGTCACATCGCGGGGCTGCCGGTTCCGCGGTTGGGATCGGAGCTTGAGGGACGAATCCACGGCCTGGTGGAAGAGTGCGCGCGGCTGCGCGCCGAGTTCCAGTCGGATTTGGTCGGAACGACAGAGGACTTCTTCAAGAGCGTGGGACTCCCCGAACTTGCTGATTTCGACTGGCATCAGCAGCCTCGGGACCTGGGGTTCACAGTCGATCAACTCTCCGCTGTGTCCTTGCGCGCAATGAATTACGGAGAGAGAGCCCAGTGGCTGAAGCGCAAGCTGGCCTCGGTCCCACACAGGCGGCTCGGCGACATCTGCGCTCAGGGCCAGTTGAAGTACGGACCCATCTTCAAGCGTGTTGACAGTTCGTATGATCATGGTGGCCGACTGCTGGTCGGACAGCGGCAAGGCTGGTGGATCCGACCGGAAGATGGCCGTGTCATCAGCCCGAAGCACACACCCGCGGGCGTGTTCGTTCCGGATGAGACGGTAATGCTCGGCGGGCATGGCATGCCCAGCGAGAGCGGGTTGTTCGGCAGAGCAACCCTGGTAACGGGGCGCTGGTTGCAGCACGCTTACAGCCAGGACTTCCTACGGGTAGCGTCCGGTGCAGCTGACGTTCCGGGTGCCTACCTGTTGGGCTTCTTCCGAGCGCCAGTCGCGATGAGACTCATTCGCAGCATGCTGACTGGCGGCGGTCAGCAGAGCATTCACAGCGAGCTTGTCGCCGCAATGCCGATCCCGCTCGCGCCGCGCGCTGACCGTGATCGCATCGCGGCAACCGTCCGAGCCGCCTACAAGAAACGCGACCGTGCCGACGTCCTCGAAGACCAGGCCCTCGCGCTGCTCACCACCGCCATCGAGGAGGCCGCCAGCTGATGAGTGCCAGGATCGTTGCTGTTGGGGAGGCCGTCAACGATGCCGAGCGGAGGGTCATCGCGCACCTGCGTGATCACGCCCCCGACGACTGGACGGTCCTGCACTCCGTCGAGATTCCGTACAACCGGAACGAGCTGTTCGAGGTCGACCTCGTCGTGGTCACCGGGCACGCCGTGTACGTCATTGACGTCAAGGGCACCCGGGGCCGCATCGAGGTCGACAGCGGCCGTTGGCAGCCCTCTCACCGAGCGCCGTTTCGCTCCCCGCTGCCGAAGCTGCGCGGGCACGCCAAGCAGCTGAAGACGATCCTGGAGACGGCCCACCGTCCGCTGTCCCGGCTCTACACGGACGCCCTCGTCGTCCTGCCCGCACCCGACGCCCTGCTCGTCGACCGGACGCCCCGCCAGCACGACGCCCGTGACACCGTCGCCCTCCCGGACCTGCTCGGCCGGCTTGCGGACGTGAGCCGCGTACCCACCTCGACCAACCGCTTCGACACGGACGTCTCCGCACACCACGAGCTGATTGTGCGTGCGGTGCAGGGTTCGTCCCGGCCACCGTCGGGCCCCCTGCGGTTCGGCAGCTGGGAAGTGATCGAGCGCCTGAGCGAGACGGGCCCGGAGGAGGGCGATGACGTCCACCGCGAGTACCGGGCGAAGAACGCCCTCGCGGTGCAGGGGTCGGGCACGGTCCGGCTCTCCGTCCGCAGGGCCGATCCGTACGCGCCGGAGGCCGAGCGGCTCCAGCAGCAGAAGCGGATCGGCATCGCGTACGAGGCGCTCGGCAAGCTGCCCTCGCACCCGAACATCGTCGGGGTGCGGGATTTCTTCGCCGACGAGGACAAGGACGCCTTCGTCACCGTCTACGACGACGTTCCGGGGCATGCCCTTGCCCTGCACCTGAACGGTGCTGCAGACCCGCTGACCGCCGACGCGAAGCTGCGGACGATCCGGCACATGCTGATGGGCCTGGCCCACGCGCACAGCCGCCTGATCGCGCACCGCGAGCTGAACCCGTCCACTGTGCTGATCGCGCAGGACGGCCGGGCGGTGCTGACCGGTTTCGAGTACGCGAAGACCGCGCAGCGCCGCGCGCACACGGTCATGCGGGAGGCGTACCAGATCGCCGACCGTGCGTATCTAGCGCCCGAGTGCCATGCCGACCCGACGGCGATGGGCATGAAGGCGGACATCTACGCGGTCGGTGTCCTCGGATTTCAGCTCCTCACCGGCGAGCTGCCGTTCACCTCCGCCACCGAGCAGGCCGACGTGGCAGGGCGGCTCCCTGCGCAGATCCTCGAAGCCGCCGAGGTCCGCATCGAGCTGACCCACTGGCTGCAGAAGTTGTGCGCGACGGCTCCGGACGACCGGCCGACCGCCGTGGAGGCGCTGCGCCGCCTGGATCTGGTGATGGGAGCGAGGCGGGCTCCGGCCCGGCGTATCGGCTCCTCGGCTGCAGTTCTCCCGGCTCCTCCTGCGCCCTCCGCCGGGCAGCCCGTGCAGGACGGTCCGCGGGGCCCGGAGTTCTACCGCGACCTGCCGGCAGACCATCAGCTCGGTACGAAGTACCTGGTGCGCCACCGCCTCGGCCGTCCCGGCTCGTTCGGTGTGGCCTACCGGGTGTACGACACGATAAGGAGTGTCGACCGGGCGGTGAAACTGGTCCTGCGGGACAGAGACTCCGTCCTGGAGCGGCTGCGGCGCGAGGCGGGCGTCCTTGACCGGCTGCAGAACGCCCCACATCCCAACGTGGTGTCGATGGTGGACGCGGACCGGCTGATGCCGCCGGACGAGTACCCGTACCTGGTCTTCGAATTCGTCGACGGCAAGGACGTCGCCGAGGTGATCCGTGGCGGCCGGATGGGCGCGGCGGACGTGCTGCGGCTCGCGATCGACACCGCGCGCGGGCTGCGTCACATCCACGAGCGCGGGGTGTGGCACTGCGACATCAAGCCGAGCAACCTGCTGTGGACCGACGACGGCGTCAAGTTGATCGACTTCGGCATCTCCAAGACCTCCGACTCCTCCGAGGGCCACAGCTACACCAGCCCCCGCTACACCCCGCCGGACCTGGACCAGGTGCCCGCCGACGCCTCTGGCTACACCGACCGGGACCTGTTCGGCCTCGGCGTCACCCTGTACGAGGCGCTGACCGGCGGGCAATACCCATGGGAAGGTGTCGGGCGGCCCTCGCCCGGTGTGACACCGGTGGATCCGCGCACCGCCTACAGCGGTTTCGGTGATCTGGCACCCGGTTTCGCCGAGATCATGCTGCGCGCGATCTCGCCGTACCGGGCGGAGCGGTTCTCCACGGCCGAGGAACTGCTGTGCGCGTTGGAGGCGCTGGAATCCGCACGCGTCGCCCCCGCACCGCCACCTCTGGCCGTGGCCCCGTCGTCCTTGTCCGAGTGGGCCGAGCAGCCCCCGGTGCCATCGTCGGAACCCGGCAGTGGTCAGGAGCCGCGGGAGCCCGAGCCGAATACCAACCCGTTCGTGGCCCACCTGCAGACGCTGTACAGCCAGAGCCGCCGCAGCAACCGCGGCACCCGCGGCCTTGACCCGCACACAATGTCCGTGTATGTCGAGACGGCCCTGGACCGGGAGCTCGTGCCCGCACTGCGGGAGGGCCGGCATGCGCTGGTCGTGGTGACCGGTAACGCGGGCGACGGCAAGACGGCCTTCCTGGAGCGATTCGAACGCCAGGCGCGCGAGCTCGGCGCCGAGTTCGGGCTCGGCCGGGCCAACGGCAGCGACTTCACCCTGGCCGGGCACCGGTTCCGCACCAACCACGACGGCAGCCAAGACGAGGGTGAGGTCAGCGGCGACGACGTACTGGACGAGTTCTTCGCACCCTTCGCCGGGGTCGACGCATCGGCGTGGCAGGTCGCGGGGGAAAGCCGGTTGATCGCCATCAACGAGGGGCGTCTGGTCGACTTCCTCAGCCACCACCACGACCGTTTCCCGCACCTCGCCAAGGTGGCCAACCTCGGCCTGGCGGGCCGGGACACCGGGCAGACCGTCGCCGTCGTCAACCTCAACGCACGTGATGTCGCGGCTCGTTCCCTCGACGCCGACGGCGAACCGCAGGACGGCGAATCGCTCCTGGAACGCATGCTCGACCGGATGACACACAACCGGTTCTGGGAGGACTGTGAGCGCTGCGACCTGGCCGCCACCTGTTATGCCCGGCACAACGCCCAGACTTTCCAGCACCCCACCGCCGGCCCGCAGGCCGCGCGTCGTCTGCGCCGCCTTTACGAGGTGACTCAGCTGCGCGGAAGGCTCCACATCACCCTGCGCGACCTGCGCTCCGCGCTCGCCTACACCCTCACCTCGGGCCGCGACTGCGCCGAGATCCATCAGCTGTACGCGGCCGGTTCTGGCCAGGAGATCCTGGACAGCTTCTATTTCTCCGCCCACCTCGGCGCCCCGGCCGCCGCCGATGGCAGTCCACGCGAGCGGGACCGACTGCTGACCCTGTTGCGCGAGGCCGATGTGGCTGCAGTCCCGCAGCCGCAGCTCGACCGTCGCCTGGACTATGCCGGGCTCCTGGAGGACCGGGCGCTGGTCGCGGTCGACGGGCGCGGCGACCGCGATCGCGTACTGCTGCGCGGCGTGTTCGAGCAGCTCGGCCGGTCGGTCACCGAACGCGTCTCCCAGGCCGCTGCCCACCGCCGCTACATGGACGCCGCCCGCCGCCTGCTCTACTTCGAACTCCATGACGAGGACCGTGCGGAGCGGATGCTGCCGTATCCGTCGATGCTGCACTTCATGGCGCTGTTGTCCCGCGTAGCGCAAACGGGCACCAAGGAGCGGGACCGTATCCTGCGGGCGCTCAACCGTGGTGAGGGACTCGTTGCCCCCGAGCGGATCGGCGATGCCCTCGCGCTGAAGGTGCGCGACGTACCCGGCGGCACTATCCGTACCTTCCGCCGCTTCCCCGCAGAAGGGTTCCGGCTCGAACCAGGTAACGCGGCGGCCTCGCCGTACATCGAGTCGGGGCGCACCTCGTTGCAACTGAGCTACCAGGATCCTGCGGGCAGCCAAGGCGGCACAGCCGAACTCGACATTCGGCTCGACCTATTCGAGCTGCTCCAGCGGTTCGAGCGCGGCTACCGGCCGTCCGTGACCGACCTCCAGGGGCAGCAGCTGGCCCTCGCCGTGTTCAAGAACCGGCTGGCGGCCGTGCCGTACCAGGAAATCCTCCTCACGACACACGGGCATGACCTGCGACGGATTCACCGCACCGAGGACTCCGTCCTGCACATGGAAGAACTGACGGCACGGTCCAGGGACGACCACAGCGGTGCGGACGGCGACGGCCTAGCCAGCGCGGGCACCGCGGCCGGTGTCGCAGCTGACGTCGCCAGGGCGGAGGAGACGACATGGCGCTGAGCGGTTCCCTGGGGACGTTCCACCACCCCGGTATCAGCCGGCTCGACTACAAGACACTGGACATGGACCGTGTACTGACCGGGCTGCTTGCCCGTTTGTGGCATCAGGGCATGCCCAGCAAGATCAACCGCTCCAACGAGCTTAAGGTCGACGTCTTCGTCAAACTATTCCTGGACCACCCGGAAGTCTTCGACAGCTTCGACCGGGAGACCACCACCCGGTGGGCTTCCACCCATCTCCTCGACATGGTCAACCGGGGCAGAGTCACCGAGGCGGTGGCGGGCCCCCGACCGCTACACGGTCTCACCTACCGGTTCCGCAACAAGCGCAAGTCCCGCCCGTACGGGGCCGACGAGCAGCTGTACGAGATGCTCGCCACCGACGAGGGGGCCCTGGACCAGCTCCGCGAGTTCTTCTTCTCCGACGTCGACCGCGCCACCGCGAAGATCACCCCGGGGACGGACACCGACGTGGAGACCCAGGCACTGCTCCACCTGGTGGAACAGGCGGGCGGACAGATGCGCGACCGGCCCGACACCACCCGCCCCCGCACCCCCTACCCCGCCCTGTGCGCCGAACCGGCCCGCCAGCTGTGCCGGGACGTCCTGCGGCTGCTTTACCACCAGGACCACATGCCCCGGACCGTCCTCGTGGACTACCTGAAGATCCTCTTCGCCTTTCACCTGGCCCTCTACCACCTGCGGATGATGAAGCTGCTGCCCGCCATGATCGAGGCCGGATCGGCGCCCGCCACCTGCCGGACGGGGCATCAGGACCCGCCGACGGCGGCGGACCGCTGCCCGCACCGCGTCCGGCTCTTCGTCGACGTCGAGGGTGTGCCCGGTACCCCGGCTGCTGCGCTCGCCGAGCGCAGCGCCGGCATTTGGTACGGGCGGATCACGCGGTTCATCCAGGCGACCTATCAGATCAAGAAGCTCGAAGAGTTCTCCGAGGACCTCGTCAAGAGCCAGAAGCTGGCCCCGCCCGTCGGCAGGAGCTACTTCACCCCGGTCGAGGTCCTGCGGCGGCTCTCCGCCCATCCCAAGGAACGCGAGGCGTTCTTCCTTCAGCGCGCCACCCGCGTACGGGACGAGGAGAAGGACCTTCCCCCGGAGCTGAAGCAGATCACCCAGCTCGGGCTCAATGCCTTCGACGAGTACATCGAGATGCTGATGCACTACAAGGGCAGCTATTACCGCAGCTACTTCATCGACTGCCTCGACTCGATGCTGCTCAAGCACCGGCCCGGTGCCCTGCTCGCCCAGCCACGCGGCAGACGAGACAGCGCCATCCGGCGATTCGTCCTGGACGCGCGCCTGCTCGAAGTGCTGCTGCAAGTGTCACTCCTGAGGGAGGGCGACGACGACAGCGGCAATCTGCGTACCGCCCCCATGCGCGTGGACGAGTTTTTCACTCTGCTGCGCGAACGGTACGGACTCCACATCGACCAGCTGCCGGACGGCGACGGCTTCTCCGGCGCCCACCTGGACGACCAGGCCGCATTGCGGGCCAACGCGGCGGCTTTCCTCAATCGGATGCGCGAGATCGGCTACTACCAGGACATGTCGGATGCCTATCTGACGCAGACCATCACTCCCCGGTACATCATCGGGGCCGCGACGACGGAGGCGACGGCCTGATGAGCAGCGCCAGCACCAGCGCCGGCCTTGTGGAGCCCACCGCGAAGGACCTCCGCGAAGCTCTCGAAGGCGTCCTTGTACCGCGCCTGGCCAAGCTGGTCGGCGAGCGGGGCGCCGGGCACTGCATGCGGGTCACCGAGGTGGAGCCCGAACTGGCGGCCGCGCTGGTCCGTCGGCTCCGAGGAGCGCTCGGGCCCGCCGCCACCGTCTGCGTCCTGGGCACCGCCGACGACCTCGCTCCCGAACAGCCGCACCACGACACCGTCGTCACCAGCACCAAACTGGTCGAGCTCCGCAACCGCACCGAAGGTGACGGCGGGAACGGGAACAGCCTGCCCGGACCACTCCTCGTCTTCGTCCCCCCGGGCACCCGGGTCAGTGCCGAGGACTCCTTCGGTATCTCGACCTTCGAGGAAGTCCTCCTCGGCGACGCTTACGCGCAGCTGGCCGACCACCTTCTCGACCAAGTACCGGACCGGCTGAGGCCCGGCGTCGACGAGCTGCTCGCCGTACTTCGCGACCGGCTCGGGCACCGGACGGGCGACCGTGCCGTCGCCCTGTACCTGCTAACGATCCGGACCAACGACTACCGCGCCCAGGTCGCGGGGGCCGCTGTCTACCACTTCGGCCTGGTACCCGACTTCGAACTGTACGCCGACCCGTCACTCGTCAAGGATCGGGCCGAGCGGAACCGGAAGCTGGTCGGAAAGCTCACCACCTCCAGCCGTTCGGAGCGTCAGCGCGTCCTCGATCTGGGGCTGACCGAAGCGGACTTCGCCGGCAGGCTCGCGGGATTCGCCACCCGCTGTGGCCTGGAGGACCCGACTACATGGACCCGCCGTATCGTCGTCGACCGGGAGAACTGGGCTCTCTCCTTCGGGAACTGGCGCGTCGACGAACGGCGCCGGGCCACCGTCTCCATTGAGGTACGCGAACTCGGTCTGCCCGCCGCAGGCGACAACGCCGAGGAGCTGCAGGCCCACCCGGAGCTCGAAGCCATCGTGGGACAGCCTTACCTGCTCGCAGGGGACAAGGGCGTCCGCGAACTGACACCCCGGTTCACCATTGAACCGTCCCCGCTCAAGGTGGAGGGTCTTGAACGCTTCCGTGTGGAGATCGTCTCGGAGAGCGGTGGGCCGATCGGGCGGATCGCCCACGTCACCAAGGGGACCCGGGCCAAGCCCGATTACAAGGCACCGCTGCGCCGCCTGAACAAGATCGACTGGGAGGAAGGGTGGCACTACCTCAAAATCACCCCACTCGATGCCTCCGGTGACGCTCTCGACATCGCCCCTGGTGTACATGGCCTGCCCGGCGGCGAGAGCGAACGCTTCTACGTCGTGCCCGAGGGGGAGGCCGAGGAGCCGCCGGAGCGCAGTGCCGGGCGCTATGACGGCATCACTCAAGCGCTGCGCTCACTGCAGTTCGAGGCGCTGGCCGCCGGGGACGATCCGGCCCGTGTCACGCTGACGGACGTCCGTTGGAGGTCCACTTCGGCGCGCGGCCCCCTGCGTGTCCTCAACGCCCGCATTCACACGGCCGGAAGCGCGGAGATCCGGCTCTCCTCGTTGCTCGTGCAACTCCAGCAGGATCTACTCGCCCGCCCTGAGGACACTTTCCTGCGCCGGCTCGTACTGCGCCCCGACGGGATGAGCGAGACCCCGGAGGAGAACGAGGAGGACTTGTCCCTCGCCCTGACCGGGCGGGCTGCCGAGGCCTACGACCGCTATCTCGCGACGCGCCACGTCTATTTCGCCGCCCTGCGCGGCCAGGCGGGAGACCCGGCCGATACCGATCAGCTCCTGGTCAGCGAGGCTGTCGACTTCGAGGTGGTCCGGGACGAATTGGTCGCCTACACCGAGGCGTACGCGGAACTGGTGGAAGCCCAATCGCTGCAGGCCGAGCGGGCCGGTGACGGCGCCCGGGGCGCCGCGCTGGTGGCGCTGGCTCGCATCCAGCAGGCCGACTGCGCGGCCGTCACCCTCACCGACGGTCTCGGCGGGCGCGACACCGTCCTGCTCGCCTCCCCGACGCACCCCCTCCGCGCACTCTGGCTGGCGAGCTGGTCGGCCCTGGGCCGGGACTGGGCCGCGCGCCTCGCCGGCGAGGACAAGCGCCGGGTCATCGCCGCGCGCGACTCCCTCCTCCAAGTCCTCTCGCCCTTGGGCTTCCCGTTCGCCGTCCCGCGCCAGGACGGCAGGCTCATGACGGCGGCTGACAACCTCACCCCGTACTGGGCTGCCTACCTGCCCAGCGAGACCGCCGACCCTCGTGGCCTGCTCGGCCGGCTCACCACAGCGCTGCGCCTCCCGGCCGTCGGGCCCCGTGCTGCAGGCGGAGCCGGTGCGTTGTCCGGTACGGCGCTCGCCGATCGGATCGAGCGGTACATACGTCTCCACCCGTACGTCCGCACGCTGGTCATGAACGTCGTCAATGCAGGCCGCGCAGAGATCGTCGCCGACGCCCTCCTTGAACTGCAGCGCCGCACCCACACCCAGGACCTCACCTACGACATTCGGCTGTGCGTGTCCGACCCGGAAGCCCTCGAGTCCGGTGCGGCGCTGGGTGAACTGATCAGCCCGCAGAGTCAGTTCACCTCCACCGAGGCGGAGGCGTTTCTGCACGCCGCAGAAGGCACCCGGAGTGCGAAGCTCGTCTACTCAGTCCGCTCGGTGGAGGAGTTCAGCGAGCCCGGAGCCGAGTTCGACGCCCATCTGACCATCCTCATCGACGCCTTCGGCGGAGAGCAGCACGGTTCCGTCACACGCCACGACATCGCTCACGCCCCGGTCCACGGCCTGGTACAGCCGACGTCCTCCACGTACGAGGACAACGAACAGCAGATCGTGTGGCGGACCATGCCACGCCACGGCGTAGCCCTGCCCGCCGACGACGCGGAGGACCTTGCCACTCTCCTGGGCCGGTTGCCCGGACTCCTCGCCGGTGCCGCGGCCAACGTCGCCACCGCAGGACAGGCGCCGCGCCATGTGCCGTGCACCGTTCTTTCCCTTGACAACACCGACCGGGCCCTGCTCTACCAGGCCCACCAGGTCGGCGACTGGGTCGTCACCATCGACAGGACCCTCGGCCTAGAGTACTTCGATCACGCCGGACAACGTGACCGACCCGAGTACGTCATCGACTACGCGCCCTCGCTGGACAGTGGCCTCGGCCACCAGATCATGGTCAGCTCGAACTCGGTCGACGAACTGCGTACCCTGCTCGGGCCGACCGCTCAGCAGCACGGGCTCGACGTCGAACAGCGCCACCTCAACACCTTCTTCGAGCAGCTGCGCCTGCTCTCCGGCAACCTCGCCTTCAAACTGGCCTCCACCGCCCCCACCCAGCGCACCGAAGTACTCGGCCTCGCCTTGGCCCGCCTCTACCTGGACTATCAGGATGCCCTGCACAACCAGATCGTCGTCCCCCTGGACGCCCACCCCGAGCTGTACGCCGAAGTCCGCCGTCAGGCCAGGGAACTCGGCGCTGCCCAATCCTTCCAGCGCAGCGACCTCGCCCTGTTCCACCTCGACGCGCGGACCCGGACCATCACCTGCCGCCTCGTCGAGGTCAAGTGTTACACCGCGCTCGACGACATCGGTGGCTACCAGCACCTCAAGGCCAGGGTCACCCAGCAGATCGGACGGAGCCAGACCGTCCTCACCGAGTCCTTCGATCCGGCCCACATCAACCCGGACCGGGTGGACCGACCGGTCAAGAACCTGGCTCTCGGCACCCTGCTCCGCTTCTACCTGGAGCGGGCGGCACGCCACGGGACCATGGGGCACGCCCCCAGGGCGGCGGCCCACGAGCTGCTCGACAGCCTCGATGACGGCTACGCCCTCCACTTCACTCGCAGCGGCCTGATCTTCGACCTCGCCCGCGAGGGAACTGACCGCGAATTCGACGACGAGGTGGAGTTCCACCGCATCGGCAGCGATCTGATCACCGAGCTGATCAATGCGATTCCCACTGTGCGGCCTGGCGTACCCGCGCCCACGGATCTAGCCGTTGAGGAGCAGGAAGAGGACGGAGCGGCCACCGCTCCCACCCTGGCAATGTCGCAGTTGGCTGTGCCACGGCTCTCCGACGCCGAGTTCCGGGCACCTGACGTACAGGACGAGGGTGCCAAACACGCCCAGGAGGAAGACCGCGGGCAGGCTGCTGAGGGGAAGGTAGTGACCATCCTCGACACGGACGAGGCCGCGAACGGCAACGAGACCACGCCACTCACCGCACCTGATCGTGCGGGCCGTGAGAGAGGTCCGACCCAGTCGGTGGCAACTTTGACCGTGCCTCGTGCCGACGTGGCGGAGGCGGTCCCGGTCTCTCCTTCTTCAGAAGGAGCCTCATCGGCTGCTCCCCCTCCGGGCGGTACCAGAAATCCGCTGCGGACGGGAACTGTCCCTGTAAGTCAGGGCTTCCACGAGTCGCCGACCATCGATGCCCAGCCCACCTCTGTTACACCGGGATCGGCTTCACCCGGGGGCCTCCCCGAGATCTTCCTCGGCGTCACCCGCCCCTCCCCGCAACACGGTGTACTCGGCGAAATAGCCGGCCGGAAAGTCGCGGTCGATCTCGACGAAACCCACACCATCAGCCTCTTTGGCGTACAAGGAGGAGGCAAGAGCTACACCCTGGGCAGCATCATCGAGATGGCCTCGCTGCCCGCCCCACCGGTCAACGAACTTCCCCGTCCTCTTGCGACCGTGGTATTCCACTACAGCCGCACCATGGACTACGCACCAGAGTTCACTTCCATGGCGCGCCCAAATGATGACCAAGCGCAGCTCCAGGCCCTGAAGGAGCACTACGGAGCCAAACCCCAAGCACTGTCTGACGTGCTGCTGCTCGCCCCCGCCGGCCAGGTGGCCGACCGCCGACGGGAATTCCCTGGTATCGACATCCAGCCGCTCGCCTTCTCCTCCGCTGAACTCCAGGCATCCCACTGGCGCTTCCTCATGGGAGCGGTCGGCAACCAGTCAACGTACATCCGGCAGCTAACCCGCATCATGAAGTCGAACCGAAATAACCTGAACCTCGGCGTTATCCGGCAGGGCGTGGCCGATTCCGGTATGCCCGACCACGTCAAGCAACTGGCTCAGGAGCGGCTCGACCTCGCCGAGGACTACATCGACGACAATGCCCGGCTTACCAGCCTCATCCGCCCTGGCCGACTGATCATCGTTGATCTCCGCGACGAGTACATCGAGAAGGACGAAGCACTAGGTCTCTTCGTCGTCCTGATGCAGCTCTTCGCCGAGGCGCGCAGCGGGGACGAACACTTCAACAAGCTGGTCGTCTTCGACGAAGCGCACAAGTACATCGACAGCCCGGACCTCGTCGCCGGCCTAGTCGAGACCGTCCGCGAGATGCGCCACAAGGGAATGAGCATCCTGGTCGCCAGCCAGGACCCGCCCTCCGTACCGATTTCCCTGATCGAACTTTCCGACCACGTCATCCTGCACAAGTTCACTTCGCCTGCTTGGTTGAAGCACCTCCAGAAGGCAAACACCGCCTTCGCCAGTCTGCGCTCTGAGCAGATGGCGCAGCTTCAGCCGGGCGAGGCATATGTGTGGGCGAGTAAGTCCACTGACCCGGCGTTCACTCACGGAGCCGTCCGAATGCGATGCCGCCCTCGGGTGACCCGGCATGGCGGAGGGACGAAGACGGCAACGGGCGGACAGTAGGAAATCGTCTCATTTGGTTCGGTGGGCTGGTGGCTGTGACAGGGATCGTCGAGCGCCTGGTGTCGGACGAGTTGTGGGAGCTGTTCCAGTGGGAGTTGCCGTCGCGGCCGCAGGGCGGTGGTCGGCGTCGGCACGGTGACCGTAAGGTGCTGGCCGCGATCGCGTCCATGGCGACATCGGGCTGCCTGTGACAGCAGGTGCCCGCAGCTTCGTTCGGGCCGTCCGGAGCGACGGCTCACCGTCGGTTCGGCGAGTGGTCGAAGGCGAGGGGGCGGGCCAAGCTTCACCGCCTGGTCCTTGACGAGCTCGGCTCCCGCGGTGAGCTGGACTGGTCGGGGTGTGCGATCGGCTCGGTGAGCATGTGTGTTCTGAAAGAAGGGGGGCCTGACAGGTCTGAATCCTGTCGACCGGGGCAAGTGCGGGTCGAAGATCTGACCGCACACGGCTCCGGAGGCCGTTTGGGTTTTCCCGTGCGATGGGACGGGTCGTGCCGGAATCCGCCAGTGGCTTTGGGGTCGCGAAGGGGTCTGGCGTCGTATTCGACCAGGGTAGCTGCAGTCCTGGCCGAACTCTGCTCCTCGAGTATCGCCTTCATGTTGGCGAAGCGCCGAGCGTGCGATTCCCTTTGAGGGCAGTTCGCCGACGGCAGACTAGTCCGGGCCTGATTTGACTGGATATTCTCGCCGGAGACATGTCAATCTTGATCATGTCGGCGTGATGGTCCTGCTGAAGGGGCATGGGGAGGCAGGTCGCCTCCTCCGTTCGGCTGCCTGCCAAGGCTTTTGGCGTACCCGAACTCTTCTCTCGCATGAAGCGCCAGCTTCGCGACTCGTCCATGAACGGCAAGTTGGGCTTCGTTGCCCACTCCTACCATGCAGTCCCCGGTTCGCGAAACCGGGGATTTTCCGGAGCCTTGTAGATGTCCTTCGGCGGTGAAGCCGGAAGGGCACCTTGTTCCGCTGCAAGCGCACCCCTAGTTCGAGGAGTCTCCCCTGTGACTGCCGTTGTTGATGAAACGTTCCTGCTGTCAGATCGCCAGCGAGACGACCTGCTGGATCAGGTCGGCCAATGTCCGCAGAATGGCCGTGCACTGCGTGCTTTCCTGTCGTCCATCGCCCTGGTGGCACTGAGGCCGCAGGAGGCATTGGCCCTGCGGGTGCGTGACGTGGATCTGCCTGATCAGGGCCCGGGCGAGCTGGTGATTCATCCTCGCTGTCTCAAGGATGGGGACGAGTCGGTGGAGGGGGCGGGTGTTGTGCGGGTCGTTCAGGCGAGCCCGGAACTCGTGGAGATTCTGAAGGCGGAGGTCGTCCGGCGCGGCCTTGGTCCCGAGGACCTGATGTTCACCCGCGATGACGGTCGGCCGTTGACCGGAGCCGTCTACCGCAGGGCGTGGCGCCAGGCTCGGGAATCCGTCCTGGAGCCAAGCGAGTTCAGCTCGCCACTGGGCAGGAGCGTCTCCGACCTCCGGGACACCTGCATCGCAACCTGGCTGAGCGGTCACCGCACCGCTTGGGAGATCATCACGGTGGCTGATCTGACCGGCGTCAGCGCGTCTTCACTCGCCCGGCGCTTCCCGCACTGCTTCCAGCCGCCCGCCTCGGCCGAAGCCTCCAACGCCCTTATCGAAGCCGCCTTCGCCATAGCCGACCCGTATTGCGAACCGGCACGCGCCGCACGGTAGTCGCAACGCGTTCCGATCGGCGGCCGGGTCGCAGATCCCAGCACGTTGTCAACAAATGCCGCGGGCGGGGGCCCTCGCCGTTCACCGCCCGCGGTCACTCGCTTCACTCACACAGGACTTTCCATGCCCGCATATCCACTTGCCGCGCCCTTCGACGCTGCCGGTGCGGCGTTCCTGAATGTCAAAGACGCGGCCGAGTACCTCGGTCTCTCGCCACACACCCTCTACGTCTGGCGGCACCGGAGGCAGGGGCCGCCGAGTTTCCGTATGGGCCCACGGGGTCGCGTCATGTACCGCCGGGAAGTCCTGAACGCCTGGATCCGTGAACAAGAACAAGCCGACTCCCGCTGCAACACGGCGTTGAGCCCTCTCAACACTCCGCGCCACTACCGATCCGGCAGCACGGCGGTCGCCTGACCGATCGGTCGCCCCCCGTTTCCGTTCAAAGGACAGAATTGCCCGGCTACATAGAAGACCGATGGTTGAAGAAGCGCCCCAGTCGGGAGACCGGTAAGCGTGAACGTACCGCCATGTACGGAAAGTGCACCCGCTACCGGGTGAAGGCGATCCCGGGCGTCAGGGACCGTTCCTTCGACGTACTGAACGATGCCAAGACCTGGCTCGCGACTGCCCAGACCGATGTGCGGCGCCAGGAATTCATCGACCCCCGTGACGGCGATCTCTCCGTCAAGGACTACATCAGTGTGCACTGGTGGCCTTCCCAGAGCGGAGACCCGTCCACGATCGAGCGCATCGAACAACGGGTACGGCGCCACATCCTCCCGCACCTCGGAGCACTCCCCCTGAACGCCGTGGGGACCGACGTTCTCCGGAGCTGGAAGAAGCGGCTGGAACAGGATCTCGGGCCCACCTCCATCCGCCTCGTCTGGGCCACGCTGTCCAGCGTGCTCCAGGCCGCCGTCGAGGACCGCCGACTCGCCCGCAACCCCTGCCGCGCTAAGACCGTCCGGCCGCCGGCCGCTGCTCCGGGCAGGCTGGAGGCATGGCCGCAGGAACACGTACTGGCAGTCCGCGCCGCCCTCCCGGACCGCTACCGGGTCCTCGTGGAGATCGGCGCCGGTCTCGGCCTGCGCCAAGGCGAGGCGTTCGGGCTCAGCCTGGATGACTTCGACTTCGATGAGGGCGTCGTCCACATCCGCCGCCAGATCAAGATGGTGCGGGCGAGCCTGTGCTTCGCGCTCCCCAAAGGCCGCAAGGCCCGCGACGTGGCACTGCCCTCCAGCGTTGTCGAAGCAGCACGACGGTACGCGACCGCGTTCCCGTCCGTGCCGGTCACCATGGCGTGGGACGACCCCCGTCAACCGGAGACACCGGTGGAGGCCAAGCACCGCCGGCCCAGGACGTACAACTTGCTCGTGACCGGCCGCGAGCGCAAGGCGATCAACCGGAACTACTTCAACTCCTATATCTGGAAGCCCGCGCTGACCAAAGCTGGCGTGATCGGCGGCCTGGAGCAGCGCGCCGACGGGCAGCGCGTCTGGGAGCCCTCCCGCGAACACGGTTTCCACGCGCTGCGCCACTTCTATGCCTCGGAGCAGCTGGAGGCCGGTGAGTCGGTCGTCTCACTCGCTCAGTGGCTGGGACACTCCGACCCTGGGTTCACCCTGAGGAAGTACGCGCACTTCCTGCCGCGCGCGGGCGCCCGCGGCACCGCCGCCATCGACGCCCTGTTCGGCTAGCCAGGAGGGCCCCGAAACGCCCCAGGGGCCCCAAAGTCCCAGAGAAGTCCCACAGACGCCGCCGCACCCCCACCTGACCTGCGTTTCAGCAGGTCAGACAAGGTGCGGCGGCTTCTATATGTCAAATGTCGCGGAAGAGACCAGCCAGGTCTGTGACCTGCTGCGTTTGCTGGTGCCAGGCTGCTGATCCGCGCAAATGGTCTTTCGGCTGTTTCATGGTCATGCCCGTTGATGCAGCCGGAAGTCCCAGAAAAGTTCCAGGGAACTCCCACCGCCCGCAGTCACTCATTGGGCTCTATGCAGAGAGTGGGGGTGCGGTGTGGGCTGGTCCGCGTGTATCGGTGGTCTGCCCTGAACGATCGGCAACGTGTCCTGCTTGAAAGCCTCGCGGCCGGAGAAGAACCCCATGCCTGTGCGCCCAGCAGCGATATCGTTTGTGCACCGGCGGCCACGGTCGCGATCACCCCTGGCCCGCGGCGCCGGTGGCCTCGGGCCAGGATCCCGGCCGAGAGCGGTGCCGCCTCGGAGGCCTTGAGGACCACGGTGGTTCCGGCCAGCAGCGCCGGAACCACCGTGGTGACGACCTGCTGGAGCGGGAAGTTCCACGGGGTGATCGCGCCGACCACGCCGATCGGCTCCCGCACCACCGGCGAGTTGGCGATCTCCTCGCTCCACAGGAAGTCCGCAGCGGCGTCGGCGCCGGCTTCGGTCGACATCAGTGGCAGACCGGCCTGGCCCATCCTGGCGAAACCCCGGACACCACCGAGGGCCTCGACCTGACCGGACGGGTCATCCGCGAAGCCATCCGCCTCTACTCACCGGGCTGGCTCCTCACCCGCGTCACGACCACCGACACCGAACTCGGCGGCCACCGCCTGCCCCGCGGCACCACCGTCGTCTACAGCCCCTACCTCCTCCAGCGCCAGGACCGCTACTACCCCGACCCCCTGCGCTTCGACCCCGACCGCTGGCTCGCACACGACCCCCGACACAGCCCGTTCCTCGCCTTCGGGGCCGGGCCCCGCCGCTGCGTCGGAGAAGAGTTCGGCCTCACCGAATCCACCCTGCTCCTCGCCACCCTGATCCGGAGGTGGAACCTCACCCCGGTGCCCGGGCGGCCCGTCCGCGAGGTCCCGCTCGCCACCCTGCGTCCCGGCCCGGTCTGGATGCACACCTCCGAGCGGATCCCGGACCGGCCGCCCAACTGCTGACGCGCTGGCACGCACCGGCGGGCGGGAACATGTGCCTGACGCCGGGAGAATCCGCGAGCCGGGCACGGGCGGCGGTGCCGCTGCGGGATGACAGGATGCCGGCCAGGACGCAGATGCCGGTTATGAGACCGGCATCCTGGACCGGGCGCACGGCGTGGCACGACCGGCGTAGCCCGTCCTCGGGCCGGCGCCCTGCCACTGACCCGCTGAAGCCGGGCTGTGGGGCCCGCGGTGCGGATCCGCAGACACCGGCGCGCCAGCAGCATCAGGGGAAGCAGCACGGCGTTGAGCGTGGCCACGACGACGGTGGCGGCGCCGGGCTGCGCGGCGGCGGAGATGAATGCCTGGGCGCCGTGGACGAGTTCGAGCGTCGCCGGTCAAGTGGATCCCGCTGCCGGGGAGGCAGGGAAGGGGCACCGCCCTTCCCTGCCATCGTCACCAGGTCCGGTAGGCCGAGAAGGGCCGCCGGGCGTCGTCGCCCCAGCGGGCGGCGATGAACAGGTCCTTGTACCGGAACAGGCCCGCGAGTTCGGCATTGCCGTCGTCCGTGCCGCGGGAGAAGGTGCGCTCGTCCACCGTGTCGCCCGTCGCGGAGTCGTAAACGTACAGCTCGTCACGGGCCTTGCGGGGGCGTGTCAGGACGGTCACACGGCCGTCTCCCGCGTGCAGACCCGTTATCTCCTGCCGTGGTGCGAGGGAGTCCGACTTCCACAGCTTCTTCCCGGTCGCCAGGTCGAAGGCGACGACGCGGCCCGACGTGGTGAAGAGCTTCCCGTCGGCGACGGCGACAGGGAGCTTTTCACCGTAGATGGTGACGTCGCTACCGGCGATGTCGATCTGCCCCTGACGGCGGCCGTCCTGCCCGTAGGCGAGATAGGCGTGCACGCCGTGTTCCTCCTTCTCCTCGACCTTCAGCACCGCCGGTTCGGCGGACAGGAAGGACACGGACGCGTCCGCGGCGACCGGTCGCCGGCCGCCCAGCGGAACGGCCCACCGCTCCTTGCCGTCGGCCGGGTCGAAGGCGGCGAGCTTCGCCTCGGTGCCACAGGCGAGGAACGCCAGAACCTGATCCGACGCGACGGCGGCCCCGCGCGGGAAGCAGCCCTTCGGCACGGCGGCCTCCCAGCGCGGGGCACCGGTCCGGAGGTCGAAGGCCCGCAGCCCGCCCGCAGCGCGTGCCGCGTCCCCTTCGTCACGGAGCACCGCGAGACCGGCCCCGGTAGCGACTTCGGCGACGTCCGCCTGATCACCGGAGCCCGAGCCGCCGCCGGTACGCCACAGCTCGCGGCCGTCCTTCAGGTCGATCGCGGCGGCGGCAGCGCACTCCTTGCCGCTCTCGTCGAGGACAATCAGCGCGACGGATTCGGCAGCGGTGGCACTGGTGGAGCAGATCTCGGCCCGGCCGGGCACGGCGTACTCCCAGCGGCGCTTCCCCGTCCCGGCGTCCCAAGCGGTGACGGCGTTGAAGCGGCTGCGGACGACGGTGTCGCCGACGGCCCAGGCGGCGTTGCCGTAGTCGGCAGCGGTCCTGTCGTACGGGGTCTCCCAGACACGCTCGATCGAGTCACCCGGCATGTACCCCAGGTCGGAGGCGGTGCAGGAGGCGATGCCTCCGACGAGGGCGAGTGGAACGCCTATCAGAATCAGCCCGGCGATCAGCCTTCGGCCAACCCCCGGCTCCGTCCCGTCGGTCGTGCGCGTTGCCATACGGGTCCCCCACCACTGGCTTGAAAAGACTGAAGCCCCATCAGGGTAGAGGACGTGTGATCACCCGTGCCGCTCGGTATGCAGGGCCCGGGCGAGGGTCACATCCGGCATGCCCATGCCCCAGGCGACAAGAGTCACACCTCAAAGGCGATCCACACCCGGCTGCCGCGCGCTGCGGAAAAACTCAGCCCTTTCCCGAGCGGGCCGACCAAGTGGGAATGGGTCCTCGCTGCGGTCCTCGCCGGGGCGGATGCCGGTGACGACGTGGGCTGGAGCGTCTCCGCCGACTCCACCGTCTGCCGGGCTCACCAGCATTCGGCCGGAGCCGGCAGACGGGGGCGCCCGGCCGATCCGATGCCGAGAACCACGGGCTCGGACGCTGCCGCAGCGGCTTGAGCCTAAGGTTCACCTGACCAGTGACAACCCGACACTGCCTCTGTCCATCCAGATCACCGCGGGCCAGGTCGGTCACGTGCCGACGTTCGAAGCGCTCATGGCCGGAATCCGAGTGCCGCGGGACGGACTTGGCAGGGGTACCAGGAGGGCTGCCTTCAGGAAGCGGTCACCGGCGCCCCGGAGGCGCTGCGGATCCTCCTCGGGCAGGGGCACCGCGTGCACATCTCCACCCAGCGGGTGTCCCAGCTCGCCGAGATCGCCCAGTGGCTGCGCGACCGGGGTGTCCCGGCCGAGGCCGCCACCGGGCTGGATGACTGGGAGCGTACCGGGACCGTCCTGGTCACCTCCGGTCTCCTGCCCGCCGATCTGGCAGGCGAGAGCCGGGCGATCTGTCTGGACGGGGACGACTGGGCGACGGTCCTCGCCGAGATCCCCCGCCGCCTGGCCAGCCACCAGACGTACATGGCCACGCAGACCGCGAACCGACCCACCCGGGGTGCTGGAAGCCAGCTGCCCTGGCCCGAAGCAACGGGCCGCGCCGTCACCTTGGACAACGGCGAACCCCACGATCATCACGTTCCGTACACCGGTCTGTGCGATGAGTCGTAGCCCCCGAGGGGCGGCGTCGGCTGTCAGGGCTGTGCTGGAGGAGGGGTCGTTGTGGACGGAGAGCACGGCGCGCGAGCCGGAGCGGACGGCCGGGAGGAGATGCGCTTCATTCATCCGACGGCCGACCGGGCGGACGCGGTCGGGGTGATATCGCCGCGGCGGATGCGGCGCAGGCTGCCGGCTCTGGTGGTGCGGGTGTTCGTCCTGGCGTGGGGGGTGGACCGGCGCGGGACCGTGGTGCTGTTGGTGTGTCAGGTGGTGTCCGGGCTGCTGGCGGCGCTGGGGTTGCTGGCGACCGCGTCCGCTCTCACCTCGGTGGTGGCGGCGTCGTCGGACCCGTCCCGGTGTCGAGGGCGGTGCCGGCGGTTCTGGTGCTCGCCGGCGCGGCCGGGGCGCGGGCGCTGCTGTCCTTGGCGGCCCAGGGGCTTGTGCAGCGTCTTGAGCCGAGGGTCTATCAGGAGGCCGGTCTGCAGTTGATGCGCGCCGGTTCGCGGACGGAGATGGCGGTCTACGACGATCCGGGCTTCGCGGACCGGTACGAGCAGGCCGAGCGCGGGGTGGAGGAGGCGCAGGCCGCGCTCGGGCAGGCGCAGCATGTGGTGTCGGCGGTGGCGGGGCTGGCGGCGGCCACGGCCGTGGTGGGGACGCTGTATCCGCTGCTACTGCTGGTGCTGCTGGCGGCGAGTGCGTTGCCGAGGGTGTGGACGTCGCTGCGGGCGGAGCGGATCACCTACGTGTCGATGGCGGACATGTCGAGGGACCGGCGGGTGCTGTACGTGCTGCGGTGGTGGCTGGTGGGCCGGGACCAGGCGGACCAGGTCCGCACGGACACGGTGGCGCCGGTGCTGCTGGAGCAGTACCGGCGGGCCGGGCTTCGGGCGCGGACCGTCGTGGAGTCCACGCTGACCAGCGACATGTCCACCCGGCCCCGCCCGGCCGCCTCGGCGATCACACCCTCCAGTAGCTCCTCGAAGACTCCAGCGTCCCGCCACTGCCTGAACCTGTTGTGCACAGTCGACCAGGCGCCGAACCGGTCCGGCATCTCCCGCCACTGCGCTCCCGAGCGGAACTTCCAGATCACGCCCTCGAACTGCTGCCGCAACCGTTCGGGGTACGGGCCGTATTCACCGATCGGCAGATACGGCTCTACGAATCCCCACTCGTCGTCCGTCAGTTGCCCACGCGTCATGAGTACCGGACTACCGGATCTGCCCTCACAGCGAGGGCAGATCCGACAAACCGATCACGACTCAATACAGAGACTAGAGCGGCAGGTAGGCGAGCGGCAGCCGGCCTCAGGGCGGGCACGGCCCCGTTCCGTCCCGCCCCGGCGGCTCTCGGCCGTCCGCCCGCGGCGGTGTCAGGCGCCGACCGCGTGCACGCCCCCGTCGACGTGGACGATCTCGCCGGTGGTCTTCGGGAAGAAGTCGGACAGCAGACCGACGACGCCGCGCCCGGCCGGCTCCGGGTCCTTCAGGTCCCAGGACAGGGCGGAGCGCTTCTCCCACGCCTCGGCGAGATCGCCGAAGCCCGGGATGGACCTGGCCGCCATGGACAGGATCGGGCCGGCGGCGACGAGGTTGCAGCGGACGTCCCGGTCGCCCAGGTCGCGGGCGAGGTAGCGGTTGGTGGACTCCAGCGCCGCCTTGGCCACGCCCATCCAGTCGTAGTGGGGCCAGGTCTGGCCGGCGTCGAAGGTCAGGCCGACCACCGAGCCGCCCCGGGGCATCAGCGGCAGGCAGGCCATGACGAGGGCCTTGTAGGAGAACGCCGACACCTGGACGGCGGTCGCCACGTCCTCCCAGTCTGCGGCGAGGAAGTCGAAGACGTTCTTGGGGCCGAAGGCGATCGAGTGCACGATGCCGTCGAGGGTGTCGACGTATTCGCCGATCCTGGCGGCGAGGCCGTCCAGTTGCTCCGGCGACGTCACGTCCAGTTCGACGACCGGGGCGGGCTTGGGGAGCCTCTGGGCGGTGCGTTCCACCAGGGAGACCCGTCCGAAGCCGGTGAGGACGACGTCCGCGCCCTCCTCCTGGGCGACCTTGGCAGCGTGGAAGGCGATGGACTGCTCCGTCAGCACGCCGGTGACGAGGATGCGCTTGCCGTCGAGTATGCCGCTCATGATTCCTGCCAATCCGCCGCCCGGCCGGGCGGCTTCGTCACGGAAGACGGCTGGTGTCCGCGCGGACCGTGCCGGCCTCGGCGCCGCCGTCCACGGAGGTGCCGGTGGTCCGCTCCCCGAGCAGCAGCACCGTCGCCGCGAGCAGCGTCATGGCCGCGCCGATGACCAGGAAGAGCATGCCGGGGCCGTGGGCGTCGAGGACCGGGAGCAGGATGAAGGGGAGCGCGGCGGCGCTGAGCTTCGACAGGGAGTACGCCGCGCCCGAGGCCGTCGCGCGGAAGGCCGTGGGGTACTGCTCGGCCAGGTACACGTGGGACACGTTGGAGAAGACATTGCTGCAGAGGGTGTAGCAGAACCCGGACGCGACGACGAGCGCTGCGGAGTCCGCGTAGGCGAACGCGGTGCCCGTCGCCACCATGGCCGCGGCGACGACGCCCACCAGCGTCCTGCGCTCGTACCGGTCGATGAGCGGGAGCGAGAGCGCGGAGCCGATGGGATAGCCCAGGAAGGACAGCGCGATGAAGCCGAGCCCGGTCACCACGTCGTAGCCCTTGGCCGCCAGGATCTGTGGTGCCAGCGCGCCGAAGCCGTAGTAGCCGAAGACGGAGAGGATGCTGAAGGTCCACAGCATCGCCGTGCGCCGCCGGTAGTGCCTGCCGAAGACGTCCCGCAGGCGCGGCCGGGGCTGTTCCGGGCGGACGGGGGCCGGGGCGGAACCGTGGGCGGACGGTGCCGGGGCGGAGAGGGGGCGCCCGCCGCCGGTGGCCCCGGACTCCATGCCCGCGACCAGCAGGTCCGCCTCCTCCACGCGCCCGTTCGCGGCGAGCCACCGCGGCGACTCGATCAGCCGGCGGCGCAGGAACCACACCACGAGGGAGCCGAACGAGCCGATGACGAACAACCAGCGCCAGCCGTCGATGCCCAGGGGGCTCAGCGGTACGAGCCACATCGCGGCGAAGCCGACGGCGGGGACCCCGCAGAAGGCGATCGTGTACGCCCACGCCGTGTACCGTCCCCGTTTCGACGCCGGGAGCACGTCCGCGAGGTAGCAGTCGGAGAGGGTCTGCTCGGCTCCGATGCCGATCCCCGCCAGGAACCGCGTCACGATGAGCCATCCCGCGTTGGGGGAGAAGGCGGCGAGCAGGGAGAAGCCGGAGTAGATCGCCAGGTTGACGAGGAAGGCGCGGCGCCGACCGTACCGGTCCGCGACCCTGCCCAGGGTCAGCGAGCCGATGAACTGGCCGACGAAGGCGGAGGCCAGGACGAGCTTCAGCGTCGTGCCGTCGAAGGCGAAGTCGTTCTGGAGGACCTTGGAGATGGTGCCGGCGAGGTTGTTCTCGAAGGTGTCGAAGAGCAAACCGACGCCCACCACCGCGGTGAGCTGCCGGTGGGTGGAGGTGATCGGCATCCGGTCCAGTCGGTCGCCGATCGACGCCGCGGCGGCTCTGTCCGCGCCGCTCTCCTGGGGTACGACAGTCCTGGGCATCGGGGGACGGCTCCTCGTCTCGTCTGTCGCTTCTTGTCGTCGTGCCACGGCGGCGGCAGGCCGACGACCCGCCCGGTCCGGGCCGTGGTCGCCGACCGGTCGGCCGTCGTGGGCCCGTCGGGGCCCGGGTGTGCGGCGATGCGCCTCAGGCGACGCGCCGCGCGAGTGCCTGGTCGACCTCGTTGCGGCGCACGGGTTCGCTCACCTCGTGGAGGAAGCCGGCGACCTCGCGGTACGAGGCCCAGAAACCGACCTCGTGGTACGGGACGCCGCGCTGCGCGCAGTACTCGCGGGTGAGTTCCCGGGCACGGGGCAGGTTCTTCTGCGCCATGGAGGGGAACAGATGGTGCTCGACCTGGTAGTTGAGACCGCCGTAGAGGAAGTCGATGAGGAGCGAGGGACGGATGTTGCGCGAGGTGAGCACCTGGCGCTCCAGCCAGTCCAGGCTCTCCTCGTCACCGTCGCGGACCTCCATGCCCTTGTGGTTCGGGGCGAAGATCATGCCGAAGTAGAGGCCCTGGGAGAACTGCTGCACGACGATGAAGGCCACGGCGAGCAGCGGGGAGAGCACGGTGAAGGTCAGCGTCAGATAGATCGCCGCGCGCAGCAAGATCAGCGCGCCTTCGAGGACCGGGCGCTTGGTCTCGCCCCGGGCGATGACCCTGATCGCGGTCTTGCTCATCTTGAGGGCCTCGAGGACCAGCAGGACGAAGAACAGGACGCTCTGGTACCGGACGATGAACCGCTTGATCCCGCTACGGCTGGGGTACTGCTTGATGTCGAAGATCGCGGTGCGGCGACCGATGTCGGGGTCCATGTCCAGGTGGTTCGGGTTGCTGTGGTGCCGGTTGTGGTGACTGACCCACCAGCCGTAGCTGGACCCGTTGATCAGGTTGGCGTGGATGTAGCCCACGGCCGTGGCGACCCGCTTGTCGCGGAACATCGCCTTGTGGCCGGCGTCGTGGAACATGTAGGCGCTCTGCGTCCCGCACAGGCCCATCCACACGGCCACGACGAGCTGCCACCAGGAGTCGCCGAGTAGGAAGAACACCGTGAAGCCGATGGCCAGGAGCAGCACGTTGAGCGTCAGGCGGCCTATGTAGTAGCGCGGGTCGAAGTCCAGCAGACCCTCGGCCTTCACCCGCTTCAGAAGCTCGGAGAACGTTGCGGAGGCTCCCTGGGTCCCGGGAGCCGGGGAGGCGCGGTGGACGTCGAGGGACTCGACCACGCCCTCCTCGGAGGGGATGTGCGGCGATGACATACGGTGCACTCCTTGGGCTGATGTGCCCGGTGGCGAGGCGGTGGCAAGGCAGCCGTGCGGGGATCAGGAGGGTGTGCGGGGAAGGGGCGGGAACCACGGGGTAGCGTCGTGGCCCTGCCCGCACATGAACCTCGGCACTGCGGTGCGTTGCGCCTGGTTCCGAGCCGACGTGCCGCCCAGCCTCGCCTACCGGGCTGATGCGGTTCTGACACTGGACTGACCGGGGTGGTCCGGCACGGGAGCGGCCGGTGCGGCGCGGTGCGGGTCAGGCCGTCAGGCGCTGGTCCAGGGTGAGCAGGACGGAGTCGGCGTCGCGCGCCAGCGTCTCGTCGTCGGGGCATCCCATGATCCGCATGAGGTGCTCGACCATCGACTGCCGGAGCTCGTCGGTACTGAGAGATGCGTAGGACACGATCTTCCCTTCATGGCTGGAACGGGGGGATTACGGTTTCTCGCCGCGGGACCGCGGGACCGCGGGGCTTCGGGGTCGTGGGGCCGTCGGGGCCTCAGAAGGCGTTGCTCGCCCGGAAGATGTGCGTGAATCCGGAGAGCGAGGCTTGGTCCTCGAACGCGACGTACTCGGGGATGACGGTGTCGGCGGCCCACTTCTGCTTGTAGGCGAGCTGCGTCTGTGCGGGGTAGAGGGCGGCGCCCTGGTCCCACAGGAAGTGCATCAGCCACTGGAACGCGGGGCTGTGGCCCGGGACTTCGTGGCTCGCGTCCAGGCCCGTGAAGGGCGTGAAGCCGAAGTGCAGCCACTCCACCCCCTCGGCTCGGAACACCTCCAGGGCGTGGGCGTTGATGGCCTCCATGAGGCCGGGCGAGCCGTCCGGGACGCGTCGGCTCAGGTCGTGCATCCAGCCGGCGCGGGAGCCGTACACCGGTGAGTAGGAGATGTACGCGACCGGGGCGTCGTCGATGGTGCCGACGAAGAGTCGGCGGTGCTTCTGCACCGGGCCGCCGATCTGGCCCACCAGGAATTCCAGGGGGCGGGCGCCCTCGCCCTTCGAGCCGAGCCACGCGCGGTCGATCGCGGCCAGGCCGTCCTGCCACTCCGCCGCCCGGACCTCCTGGATCTTCAGGCCGTTGCGGTTCGCCCGGGACACCTTGTTGCGGAGCTGCATGAACCGGGTGCCCCGCAGCGTGAGGTCCGGGACGCGCACCGCCCAGGAGGCGCCGATCTGGTTGACCGTGAGATCCCGGCGGGCGTACGCCTCGGCGTCCTCGCGCTGGAGCTGTACGGCGACCAGGGAGAGACCTTGGTCGTGGACGTGGTCGACGAAGCGCTCCAGGAGCGCTTCGTACGAGGCCCCGTCGGCGAAGGGGCCGCCGAACTGGACGGCGTACCGCCCCGTCCTTCGGAACGAGATGACTCCATCCAGTCCGGGTACGCCGAATGTTTCGTTTCCCTCGTTCAACGCGAGGAAGGAACTTGGGTTGTCGGCGGGATTGTACTTCTGCACGGCCAGGAAGGCCGGACTCTCGGATTCCATGGCGGACATGCTCGCGCTCCCTCTCGCTGGGACTGGTCCGAGGGAATTAGAGCATCGAACGACTCGATGCCGAAAGGGTGTTCCTGAGGGGTGTCGGAAGCACGTCAGCAACATGTCAGACCCGCATCAGCAACACCTGGCATTGTTCTTCTCAGGAACGACCCGGAAGGTACCGGGAAACTCCTGGAGAGGTGCCCGGAGTGGTTTATCGGGGACCTGAGCTTCGGCTCAAGGTCGGGTCCAACCGGCCCACGCAGGTTCGAATCCTGCCCTCTCCGCCAGTACCACGCGCGAACTTCCGGGAAGACCCCCCGCTTTCCGGAAGTGTGGCCCGCGTCGATGCACCTGCCCGGCAGGTGCATCGAAGCGGGCCACCTGCGCGTCTGGTCCGCGTCGGGGCCGGTCCGCACACCCCGCCCGGGTCGGGTCCGGCCCTGCCGGCGCCCGGTCCCGGGCGGGCCGGGCGCGACGTCACCGACCGGCCGGCACCAGGTCCGGGTCCCCGAGCGTCCGATGGGCCATCTCCAGCACGCTGCGGGTGACCGCCTCGGCGTCGATCGGCTCCCCGTCGGAGATCAGGTCGTCCAGCAGGCCGTCGGCGGCGTGGTAGAGCATGCGGAACGCCCACTCGGGGTGGGTGCTTCGGAAGGCCCCGGCGACCGCGCCGCGCCGGACGAAGTCGCAGATCAGGTCCACCACGCGGGCGTTGGACTCCTTACACAGCTCCAGCGCCCTGGCGTTCGCCGACCGGTAGACCAGCCGGTGCAGCTCCGCGTTCTCGATGGCGTGCTCCAGGAGCCTGTGCAGCAGCTCGTCCATGGTGGGCCACCAGGCCCGCCCCCGCCCCAGGATCTCCTGGGTGGTCTCGTAGAAGGCGTTGACGTACTGCTCCCAGAGGGCGGCCAGGACGTGGTCCTTGGTCTCGAAGTACATGTAGAAGCTGCCCTTGCCCATCCCCGCGGCCGTCGCGATGTCCGCGATGGTGGCGTCGGCGAAGCCCGCCGTGCCGAACACCTCGCGACTGGCCCGCAGGATGTCGGCCCTTCGCGCCTCGGGGGTCTTGACGACGCGCTTGCGCTTCCTCGGGGTCGCGGTCTGGGTCATCACTACAGCCCTCCTTGCCAGGGATATGTCCGTCGAGGCTACATGACCGACCGTCGGCCGCTTGCCGGACTGACCGTCGGTCAGTTAGCGTTTCCCGTGCTTAGGCTCCCCAGGGCCCCCTCGCCGTACGCGGGTCGGGGGCCCTCCGCTCCTGTGTGCACGTGAGGACGGCATGACAACTACGGCTTCGGACACCACCCGCGGAAAAGGTCTGCTGCTGACCTTCATCTGTGTCGGCATCTTCATGGTGTACCTCGACTCCACCATCGTGAACGTGGCCCTGCCGGAGATCCAGCAGGACCTGTCGGCGGACATGACCCAACTCCAGTGGGTCATCAACGCCTATGCGCTCGTCGTCGCCTGCCTCCTGCTCACGGCGGGGACCCTGGGCGACATCTTCGGGCGCAAGCGCGTCTTCCTGGGCGGCCTGGTGGGCTTCCTCGTCGCGTCCGTCCTCTGCGCGCTCGCACCGAACTACGAGTTCCTGCTGGTCGCACGCGTCCTACAGGGCGCGGCGGGATCCATCATGATCCCGGTCTCGCTGGCCCTCGTCTCCACCACCTACCCGCAACCCGCCGCGCGGGCCCGTGCCATCGGCATCTGGGCCGGCGTCGGCGGCCTCGCCCTCGCCGCGGGGCCGGTGCTCGGCGGCATCCTCGTGGATGCGTTCGGCTGGCAGTCGATCTTCTGGGTCAACCTGCCCTTCGGCGTGATCGCGCTGGTCGTCCTCGCCGGCAGGCTCGCCGAGAGCAAGGCGCCGAACCGCCGCCGCGCCGACGTCGTCGGCCAGGTCCTCTTCGTCGTGGCCATGGCCACTCTCGTCTACGGACTGATCGAGGCCAGCGCCCGGGGCTGGAGCGACCCGATCATCCTAGGTTCCTTCGCCGTCGCCGCCGTCGCCCTGGCCGCCTTCATCGTCTGGGAGCTGCGCAGCCAGAACCCGATGCTGCCGATGAACCTCTTCCGCAGCCCGGTCCTCGTCGTCGCCGGCGCCGTCAACTTCCTCGGTCTGTTCGGTCTGTACGGCAGCATCTTCCTCTTGACCTTCTACCTGCAGCAGGTCAACGGCCTGTCGACCACCGAGGCCGGCGTTCGTTTCCTCGCCCTGAACGTGTCGATCATGGTGTTCTCCTACGTCGCCAGCGTGGCCGCCGCCAAGTTCGGCCCGAAGGTCCCGATCCTGATCGGCTCACTGGCGAGCGCGGTCGGCCTCTTCGAGCTGGCCCAACTGGAGCCGGGCAACGGATTCGGCTCCTACTGGTGGGCGATGGCACTGCTCGGCGCGGGCGTCTCCCTCATCGGTGCGCCGGCCACCGTGGCGCTGCTCTCCTCGGTCCGCCCGGAGCAGGCCGGCACCGCGTCGGGCGTGTCCAACACGTTCCGCCAGGTCGGCAGCGTGTTCGGGGTGGCCCTGACGGGCACCCTGCTGATCCAGCACCTGCGCGGCGAGGTCCCCGACGCGATGAAGAACGTGCCGCTGGACCCGGCGGCGCGCGGCGAGGCGACCGAGCTGCTGTCCTCGGGCGACCTCAGCGTCATCGCCGGGCTGCCGGAGCAGGCGCGGGGCTCGGTGCGGGACGCGGTGGCCCCGATCTTCACGGACGGGCTCCAGATCGGCTTCACCGCGGCCGCCCTCGGCACCATCGTCGGCGGCCTGCTGGCACTGGTGATCCTGCCCAGCCGCAAGAAGATGGCCGAGGCCAAGGCTGCGGCGGCCGTCGCCGCGCCCCCCGGTCCCGCCGCCGACTCCTCCCGCGCCGCCTCCGTGTGACCACGGCCGCCACCGCACCCACATCTCTTACGGAGCCACCGTGGAAACCAAGGTCCTCCTCCGCGCCTATCAGGAACTGCTGGACGCGGCCGAGCGCATCACCGTCGCCGCCCCCCTCGCCGAGCCCGATCGCGCCCAGATCGACTGGCTCCTGGCGCACATCGCTCTGAGCGACCGGGCCCTGGCCGACGCGGGACGCGCCGTCCTGGCCGGCCGGGAGGCCCTCCTGGACAACGCCCAGGCCATGTCGAAGTCCGAGATCGGCCGGATCCTCGGCTCGACCACCCACTCGGAGCGGGCGGAGCTGGTCCGCAGGAACGCGATGGAACTCATCGACCTGCTGGACCTCACCCCCGACGAGGCGGCGGACACGACCGTCCGGGCCCGCCTCGTCGACCGGGAGGGGTCCGTGGTCTTCGACCAGGGCCTCCAGTGGGGCGATCTGATCCGGGTGCGCGCCGAGGAACACATTCCGGGACACGCGCACACGCTGCGCTCCCGGGGGAATGCACAGATCGGTTCTTAGTCGCCGAAAGGCCACCGGACCGATGTCCAGCCGTCACGGCGGCTGGGCATGGTGGTAAACCTTCGTAAAAGAAGCGTTCGATGTGAATATCTATGTGGCAAGATTGAATCGAACTAAAGCGCAAGGCTGTTCGTGGAGAGAGAGCGACACGGAATAGCCGTCGAGGGTAGTCCACTCGGCCAAAACAGGGGGAGCGCATCAATCGCTCGTTTTCCCGGATGAAATCAGCCAATCCGGCACCCTCCCCCCGAGCCGATCTGCTCGACGGCGGTACCGCGTTCACCTTGACACATGCCACACAGACGGCAACGGAGGACGATGTGCTGAGTTTTTCGATTCTCGGAGCGCTAGAAATTCACACCAGAGCGGGGCAGGTCGAGTTACCGGGTGACCTGCAACGCACGCTCTTGCAAGCACTGCTGGTCAGTGAGGGGCAGCCGGTATCCGGCGAAACCCTCGTCGACGAGATGTGGGGAGAGTCCGCGCCGGACAACCAGGTGAACGCCCTTCAGGCGCACATCAGCCGCCTGCGGAGACGGCTGACATCCATGGAGCCCGAACGGGCCACGTCTCGTTTGACGGCCCACCCGTCCGGCTACCGGCTGACCGTGCACGAGGACGAGCTCGACGCCTCCCGATTCCTCCGGAAGGTCCGCCGGGCCGAGGACCTCGTGCCCAGCCACTCGGCCGAGGCCGCCGGCCTCCTACGTTCGGCCCTGTCCATGTGGAGGGGACCGGTCTTCGGTCCCCTGCCCGGCGGGTCGCTGTGCCGGCTGACCAGCGCCCTGTACGAGGAACACCGCCTGCGCGCGAGTGAGTTGATGTTCGACGCCGAGCTGAGCACCGGCCGCCATGCGAGCATCCTCGCCGAACTCCGCGACGCCCACATCAACAACCCGCTGCGGGAACGATTCTGCGAGCAGCTCATGATCGCCCTGTACCGCTCCGGGCGGCAGGCCGACGCGCTGGACACGTACCGCCGCATGTGGCAGCGGCTGTCCGAGGAGATCGGCGTGCTGCCCTCTCCCTCGCTGCGCAGCGTGGAACACGCGATCCTGTCCCACGACCCTTCCCTCGCCTTGACCACCGCCCCCACGCTCTGCCCGTCAGGCTGACCGGACCCTTGCCGTGACCGGGTCCTTCATGACCGGATCCTTTCCGTGATACCGCCCGGACGGTAACCGTCCGCAGCGTCCGTGGCCGGACGCACGAGCGGGTCCGTCCGGCCGTCGCCGGCGGACGGACCCGCTCGTGCGTCTCACGCGGTACGGCCCCCGGGCAGAATCGTCCGGAACCCGGTGTAGGGGACGAGGGCCTCCGGCAGGACCACGCTGCCGTCGGACCGCCAGCCCTGTTCGAGGAGGGCCGCCACCGTGCGGCCGATCGGCAGCGCCGACCCGTTGAGCGTCGCGGCGGGACCCTTGCGGCCGTCGGCGCCGCGGTGGCGGATTCCCGCTCGCCGGCCCTGGAAGGTGCCGCAATCCGAGACCGAGGAGATCTCCCGGAAGGCACCGCTGCCCGGCAGCCACACCTCGACGTCGTGCGTCATCCGCGCGGAGAAACCCATGTCCCCTGCGGGAAGCAGGACAACGCGGTACGACAGCCCCAACTGTCTCAGACACTCCTCCACGTGACCCGTCATCAGCTGGAACTGCGCGGGGGCGTCCGCCGGCGCGCAGACCCGCACCAGCTCCACCTTCTCGAACTGGTGCAGCCGCAGCAGTCCGCGGGTGTCGCGCCCGTAGGAACCGGCCTCGGAGCGGAAGCAGGGGGTCCGGGCCGTGAAGGCGAGCGGCAGGTCGGCATCGGTGAGGGTCTCCCCGGCGACCAGGTTCGTCAGAGGCACCTCGGCGGTGGGGATCAGGAAGAGCTCGCGGTCGCCGACCCGGGTGGCGAAGAGGTCCTCCTCGAACTTCGGCAGCTGACCGGTTCCCGTCATGGTCTCCCGGTTGACGAGGAAGGGGACGGCGTACTCGGTGTAGCCGTGGTGCTCGGTGTGCAGGTCGAGCAGGAAGTCGCCGAGCGCCCGTTCCAGCCGTGCCCCCGCCCCGCAGCCGACGTGGAACCGGGCCCCCGACAGCCGGGTGGCGCGGGCCCCGTTGAAGATGCCCAGCCGCTCACCGATGTCGGCGTGGTGCGGCACCCCGCTCCTGCCGGTCCCCACGGGGACACCGCTCCGACGCACCTCCACGGCCTCCTTCTCGGACCGGCCCTCCGGCACGTGGTCCAGCGGAAGGTTGGGGACCGTCCGCAGCCGTCCCGTCAGCTCGGCGCTCGCGGTCCGCGCCTCCGCCTCGGCCTCCTGCACCCGGTCGCGCAGGGTCCGCGCCGCGGCCCGCTCCTCCTCGTCGGGGGCGCCGGCCCGGGTGCTCACGCGCGCCGCGGTCTTCAGCTCCGCCCTCAGCCGGCTCACCCGCTCCTTCGCGGCGGTCCGCCTGCGGGAGGACGCCTCCAGGGCGTCGAGGTCGAGGGAGTGGTCGCGGCGCGCCAGTCGCCGTACGGCCTCGGGGCCGAGCTCGATGAGTTCGCGTACGTCGTGCACGGCAGTCTCCTTGTTTTCCGGTGCGGTCCCGGGCTCCGGCGCTCGGACGGGCCGATGGCGGCGGTGATACGGGCAGGGGCAGCCGACCCGGTGCCGGGTCGGCTGCCCCTGACGGTGATGGCGGTCAGGCGGAGGCGACGGCGAGAACCGCGTTCTGGCCGCCGAAGCCGCAGGAGTTGCTCAGTGCCAGGTCGACGGGGAGCGACGTCTCCGTCGTGGCGATCTTGATGTTGATGCGGGAGTCCGGGTGGACGAGGTTGGCGGTGGGCGGCACGATCCCCTGCTCCACCGACAGCACCGCGAAGACCGCCTCCACGGCACCCGCCGCCCCCAGCAGGTGCCCCGTCACGCCTTTGGTGGAGGTGACCAGCGGGTCGCCCGTCAGGGTCCGCTTCAGCATGGTGGCCTCGGCCAAGTCGTTCAGGGGCGTCGACGTGCCATGCGCGTTGACGTGCTGCACGTCGCCCGGCCCGGCGTCCGCGTCACGAAGGGCCTCGCGCACGGCCGCCTCGATCCCGGCGCCCGCCGGGTGCGGGGACGTCATGTGGTGGGCGTCGGCGGACGACCCGTACCCCGCGATGCGGGCCCGTACCCGGGCGCCGCGGGCGCGGGCGTCCTCCAACCGTTCGAGGACCAGGACGCCGGCGCCTTCTCCGGCGACGAACCCGTCCCGGTCCGCGTCGAAGGGACGCGAGACGGTGGCGGGGTCGTCCTCGCACCGGGACAGGGCGCCCATCTGCGCGAAGCCTGCCATCGCCAGCGGCGTGATCAGGGCCTCGCTGCCGCCGGTCAGGACCACGTCGCAGCGGTCGAGGATCAGTAGGTCGCGAGCGATGCCCACGGCGGTCGTGCCCGAGGCACACGCCGTGGCCACCACGAGGTTGGGGCCGGTCGCCCCGAACTCGATGGCCGCCTGGCCCGCCAGCATGTTGGGAAGCTGCATGGGCAGCAGCAGCGGGGACACCTTGGCGGCGCCCGCAGACAGGAGCACCCGGTGCTGGTCCTCCAGCGTGGTGGGTCCTCCGTCGCCGTTGCCCAGGACCACGCCGACGCGGGCGCCGTCCCAGGTCTTCGGGTTCAGCCCGGCGTCGGCCAGCGCCTCCCGGGCTGCGACCAGGGCGAACTGCACGAACGGGTCCAGGCGCAGGGCGCGCCTGGCCCCCAGCAGGGCATCGGCGTCGAACCCGGGGACGCGGCACGAGATCTTCACCGGGTTCGACTCCAGCACCGGGTCGAAGGCGGCCGTGGAGCGCCCTGAGCGGACCGTCGTCCAACTCGACTCCACCCCGACGCCGGCGGGGGTGACGAGGCCGAGACCGGTGACGGCAACATCGATGCCCGCCATCAGATCTTCGCGCCCCGCTGCTCCATGAGCGCCACCATGTCGCCGACGGTGGGCGCGTCCAGCAGTTCGTCGTCGCTGATGGTGAGGTCCAGCTCGGACTCGAGCATGAGGGACAGCTCCACGACGGCCAGGGAGTCGAGCTCGATCTCCTCCCGGGTGGCCTCGGGGGTGATGACCTCGGGCGAGACCTTCAGCTTGTCGACGAGGATGCTCTTGAGTTGCTCGAACATGGTGTTCCTCCGGTCGCGCGCACAGTGTGCGTGGTGATCACTGGTGGGTGATCACTGGTGGGTGGGTGAGGAGCGGGGGGCGGTGAGGGACTTCTCAGAGCGGATCGATGTCGGGCCAGCGCAGGGCGGTGGCGCCCCAGGCGAGACCGCCGCCGAACGCGGTGAGCAGGACCTTCTGGCCCGCGGTCAGCCGGCCGCCCTGCGCCGCCTGGGAGAGCAGCAACGGGAGGGACGCGCCGCCGGTGTTGCCGACGTGCTCGATGTTGGACAGTCGCCGCTCGTCCGGGATCCGCAGCCGGTCCGCGACAGCAGCGAGGATGCGGGCGTTGGCCTGGTGGGCGGCGAACCGGTCGATGCCGTCCAGCGTCCAGCCGCGGCGTTCCACCGCCTCCGTGGAGGCCGCGGTCATGCGCTCGACCGCGTGCCGGTACGCGTCGCGGCCCTGCATCCGGAAGTAGTGGTCGCCGGGGAGGGCGGCCCGGCCCGAGGACCGCTGCCGCGACCCGCCGGCCGGCACCTCGATGAGGTCGCTGCGGGTGCCGTCGCTGCCCAGGACGAAGGGACCCGTCGCGCCGGGCTCCCCGGGGTCGCCGGCGCGCAGCACGACCGCGCCCGCCCCGTCGGCGAAGATCACGGCGGTCGTGCGGTCGTCGGGGTCGATGATGGTGGTGAACGCGTCTGCCGCCACCAGCAGCACCCGGTCCGCGATACCCGCCGCGATCAGTCCGGACGCGGAGGCCAGGCCGTAGAGGAAGCCGGTGCACACCGCCGCCACGTCGAAGGCCAGTACGCCGGTCAGGCCGAGGCGGGCGGCCACGGCGGGCGCGGTGGCGGGGCACGTGTGGTCCGGCGTCGTGGTGGCGAGCACCACGGCGTCGATGCCGTCCCGGCCCGAGGACTTCAGCGCCCGCTGCCCGGCCTCGACCGCCAGGTCGGAGGTGGCAGTGCCGGGGGACACCACGTGGCGGGTCGCGATGCCGGTGCGGCTGCGTATCCACTCGTCCGAGGTGTCGAGTCGGCGGGTCAGGTCCTCGTTGGTCACCACGTCCGGCGGCACGTACGACCCGATGCCCGCGACGACCGCCACACGCCCCGCTGCCGTGGCCCGGGATGAGACCGTCATTCCGCGCCGCCCCCCTGGCCGCTCGCCAGAACCTCGACGGGCAGGCCCATGTAAGCCATGCGAGCCTCGGCCATCTCGTCGGTCCACTGCTCGGCCATGTCGTACCGCTGCTCGGGGGTGGTGTCCAGCATCCGCACGCCGGGCCACAGCTCGTAGTCGCGGATCAGGTCGACGTGCTCCTGCATGCCCTTCTGGAACAGTTCCTCGCGCGGCAGGACGTACTCGCGGTCCGGGAGTTCGTCCCAGAGCCGGACGCCGGCCCGCAGGATCTCCAGCAGCCTCGGCCGGTACTCCGGGTGCTTGACGACGTGGTCGCGGAGGATGGTGCTGGCCACCGTCAGGTGCCGGATCTCGTCGATGGCGGTGCCCCGGGAGATCTCCCCGGTGGCGGGCGACAGCGGCGTCCACTTGCGCTCGCTCAGCTCGGCCGCCGGGGCGAGCACGCCCTCGATGACGATGGCGAAGACGGCGACCCCGCCGATGAAGTCGGACTGCCCGGTCACGATCTCGTCGGTGAACTCCTTCACCGGCTCCAGCACGCGGCGGCGGTAGTCGGCGGCCATCTCGTCCACGTCCCGCAGCAGGCTGTCGGCGGGGTGGCCGAGCTCGACGAGGTGGTTGCGGAACACCCTCGCGTGTCGGGCCTCGTCGAGGAGCTGGGTCGCGTAGAACTCCATCTCCGGTATGCCCGGGGCGATGGTGACGTAGCGGCCGAGGATGCGGGTGGCCATCTCCTCGGACAGGGCGCGGAAGCCGAACTCCAGGGTGAGGGCGTCCCTGAGCGGTCCCGGCTCCTTGAGGAACTCGGGGACGACGGCGTCGGCGTGGTGCCCCGTGTCGCCGCGGTCCCGGAGGGTTCCCTGGGCCACGGACGTGATCCAGTAGGAAAGGTCGCACTCCTCGGGGCCGAGGGTGAGCTCCTTCGCCCCGTCGAGCAGGCCGGGTGCCTTGTCCCAGTCGGCCTCGACGGCCACGGGCTCGGTCATGCGCTGGTCTCCTTCTTGGTCTGACTGCCCGGTCCGGGATCCCGGACCGGGGTGAGCGGTCCGCTGAAGAGTCCGCCCGTGTAGCTGAGCAGGGGGTCGCCCGCTCCGACGGCGGCGTGGGTCACGTGGCCGATGAGCACCTCCTGGCCCCCCAGCGGGGTGGAGCCGAAGAGTCGGCAGGTGTAGTGGGCCAACGCGCCGTCGAGGAGCGGCGCGTGCGCGTACGGGCCGGGCTCCCAGTCCAGGCCGGCGAACTGCGTCGCCCCGCCAGGGCGCGAACTGTCGGCGAAGTACCGCGCCAGGTGCGCCTGTTCCGCAGTGAGGACGTTGACCGCGTAGCGGCCGGCCGCCACCGCCAGGTCGGCGAACTGCGACCCCCGCCTGAGGCAGGTGGCGAGCAGCAGCGGTTCCCGCGAGACGGTGGTCACCGTGCTGACGGTGGTCCCGTGGAGCACCTCCCCGTGGCGCACCGTCAGCACGGCCACCGGGGCCGCGAGCTGGTACAGGGCCCGGCGCCGGCGCAGCCGGCCCTCGGGAGTGCGGTTCCCAGCCGCCGGCCCGCTGCGCGGGCGGAGGGCGGTGCTCATCGCGTCGCCTCCTGACGGGCGGGCCGGCCGGGCGCGGCGACCTGCGCGGTGGGGAGGTGCCCGACGGGCGCCGGGTCGGAGACGTGGCCCACGGGTTTGGGGTGCTTGATGCCGAGGTCGTCCAGGAGTCGCAGGTAGCCGGGCTGGCGTACCGGCTCGAAGGGCAGCGCGAAGGACTTGATGAAGTTGCCGAAGAGGCCCCGGTCGCCGAAGAGGTGGAAGGGGATCACCAGGAGCGCCCACTCCGGTCCGATCAGCCAGCACCACAGGGCCACGACCGCGGCCTGCGTGATGAGGCTGTGCATCACGTTGTAGAGCACGTAGTACGTCTTGGCGATCGGGCGGCCGCCGCTTCTTCGGAAGGCGATGGCGCCGGGAACGTACCCGATGAGGTCGATGTAGAAGAACAGCGCGATCGCCGGGATCCACCTGATCTCGCCCAGGTGGGCGATGATCAGTCCGGTGGTCACCGCCAGGCCGACGAGGTACTCGGCACGGTGGAGCGAGTAGGTGCGCGGTGTTTCGAAGGGGTTCGCCTGATCCACGGTTCAGCTCCTGTCGGGGCGGCGGTTCACACCGCGGCCGTCTCCGGACGGATGTCGCTGAGGTTGGCGTCCCCGAGCAGCTTGGTGCCGGGGAACATGCCGGTGACGGCCCAGGCCGCGCTCTCCTTGATCACGCGTTCGGCGATGGGATCGAGGATGCCCTCGAGGCTGGGGATGCCGAAGTCGAAGTCGGCCTCGAAGTCGACGGCCACGTCCTCGCCCTCCTGGCGCAGCGCCCACACGCCCACGAAGCTGTCGAAGTCGCCGTCGGTCTGCTCAAAGCGGGCCGTCAGGTCCTCGACGGAGAACTCGTCCCGCTCCGTCCAGCGCAACAGACCGCTGCGGAAGTGCAGCTCCCAGCTCGAACTGCGCTCGCCCGAGGGCAGGGTGGCGTGCACGGTGGTGGCGTGCACGTGGGGGGCGAGGTCCGGGTACTTGTCCCAGCGGATGATCGACGCGAAGACGGTCCGGGCCTCCTGGGAGGGCACCAGCATCTTGATCTCTACGTGTCGCACGGTCAGTTACCGCCTTCCGGCATCGTGGCCGCGCCCCGGACCAGGTCGCGGGTGGCCTTGTCGAAGGAGTCGAGGAGGATCTGCACCTCGGCCCCGGTCAGGGTGGCCGGCGGTGTGAAGCGCACCACCGAGCTGCCGTTCATCGAGTGGTTGGCGACGACCCCGTGGTTGAACAACTCGATCAGCAGCTCGCCGGCGAGCCCGGCCTCGACCAGCTCGACGCCGATCAGCAGACCGCGCCCCCGGACCTCCACGAGCTGGTCGGGGAGGTTGCGGCGGGCGATGTCGGTGATCCCCCGCAGTAGTACGGCACCGAGCTCGACGGCCTTGGTGACGAGCCGCTCCTCCTTGATCGTCTCGATGGATGCCTGGACGGCGGCCATGAGCAGCGGCTGCCCCGAGAACGTCGCGGTGTGGAGGAAGGGGTCCTTGTCGAAGGGCTTGAACGCCTTGTGGGTGGCGACCGCCGCGGAGACCGGCAGCACGCCGCCGCCCAGCGCCTTGCCCGTCAGCATGACGTCGGGCACGATGCCGTCGATGTCCGCGCCCCACCACTCACCGAGCCGGCCGAGGCCGGACTGGATCTCGTCGAGGATGAGGAAACCGTCGTACTGGCGGACCAGTTCCTCGACGCGCTTGAGGTAGCCCTTCGGCGGGATGATCACGCCGCCCTCGCCCTGGACGGGTTCGAGGATGACGCACACCTCGCCGGGGTGGGCCGCGAGCTCGGCCTCCAGCGCGTCCGCGTCGCCGAACGGCAGGTGGAGGAAGTCGGGCACGAGCGGCCGGAACGGCTGCTGGTAGACGTCCTTGGCAGTGGCGGACAGCGCGCCGAGCGTCTTGCCGTGATAGCCGCCGATCATGGAGACCGTGCGCTTGAACCCGTTGGCCCGGGCGAGCTTGAGCCCGGTCTCCACGGCCTCGGCGCCCGAGAGAGCGAAGTGCACGCGGTCCAGGCCCTCGGGTATGACCGACACGAGCGCCTCGGCGGCCCGGGCCGCGGTCGGCTCCAGGAGAATGCGGGTCGCGGCGGGGTGGGTGTGGAGCTGGCGCTGGACGGCCTCGACCACCCGGGGGTGGCGGGCGCCCATGATGAAGACCCCGTACCCGCCGGCGTTGAGGAAGCGCTCGCCGTCACTGGTGGTCAGCCACGCTCCGGAGGAGTCCACCTCCATATGGCTGCCGAACAGCTCGGCCAGAGTGGCCCGGCCCTTGCTGAGGTGGGCCCGGTAGAGGCGGAGTATCTCCGCCTCCGTGCTCGGCGCCGCGGCGCCGGTCGGGTTGTCCTGGACCACGGTCACGAGTCGTCACTCCTAAGGGAAGCGGGGTGGAAGGAAGGGGGCGGTGCGGGGGCCTCAGGCCAGCTCGAGCGGGCCGCCGGTGAAGTAGCGCAGGAGCGGCTCGGCCGCGGCGGGTCTGGCCGGCGGATGGAAGGCGAGGGGGCGCACCGAGGCGGCGATCGTCGCGTTCGGGGTCCCCGTGATGAAGTCGATGCCGCCGAGAAGCTCCAGCGCTCGGTTGGCGTTGGCGACCAGGGCGTCCTGGACGGTGTAACGGGCGACCAGGGCGCCTGCCACCGCCTCCTCCCCGTCGACGCCGGTCTCCAAGGCGCGCGCGGCGCCCTCGAGCAGGGCGACGGCCGCCTCGTGGCCGAGCGCGAGGGCCGCACGTTCGGTCGAGTTGCCCCGCTCGCGCGTGACCACCTCTTCGACGAGGGAGGCCGTGGCGCCCGTGTAACCGGCGGAGATGAGTAGGACGAACCAGATGAAACCGGCTGTCTGAAGGTCGTCCAGCCGGCTCGGGTCGTCGGCGGAGGTCCTTACCACCAGTTCCTCCGGTACGAACACCTCCGCCAGGCGCACCTCGTCGCTCTCGGCGCCGGCCAGCAGGCCGGAGCCCCAGAAGGGGTGCACGGTCAGGCCGGGGGAGTCCGCCGGCACGAGGGCGAGGGCGAGTTCGGGGGCGCCGTCGGCGCCGGGCACGGAGACGCTGGCCGTCAGCAGGTCCATGGAGGACGAGAGGCTGCACGGCTTCTTGGCGCCCCGCAGGAGGTACCCGCCCTCGGTGACCTCCGCGGTCACGGTCGGGGCGAGGACGTTCTGCTGGGTGCGGCCCTCGGCCCAGCCGGAGGCCATGAGCTTCTGCTCGGGCACGATTCGGTGCAGCAGGTCCACCTGGGCGGGGGTCAGCCGGTCCTGCCGGTCGGTCAGCGCGTAGAGCATGGCCGCGGTGAAGTGGTGCATGGCCGTGGCGGCGGCCAGCGACGGCGCCACCGCGCCCAGGGCCTCCTGCACGCGGACCGCCTCCAGCGGGGAGGCCCCCGCGCCGCCGAACTCGGCAGGGATGAGCAGTCCGACGCCGCCGTGGGCGCGGAAGACGTCGATGGCAACGCTGCCGGGCTTCTCTCGCTGGTCGAAGGGGATCTCCTCCAGCGCCTTGAGGAGCCCGGGCTGGTACTGCTCGCAGACGGCGCGGGCACGGTCAAGAGAGCGCATGGGTGCCTCCGGTGGGAGAGGGAAGGGGAGACGGAGCGGGCCGCTCAGGCGCCGAAGACCGCCTCGTAGGGGCTGACACCGCTGGCGATGCTCACGCCCTGCAGGTGGGAGGTCTTGAGCATCGGGTAGTTGGCTTCGCCGAAGGCGCCGCCAGTCAGACCGGTGCCGCCGTGGGTGGGCAGGTAGGGCACGCAGCCCATGTGAGAGTCGTTGATCTTCAGCAGGCCGCCGTTGACGACCTGACTCACGAAGGTGTCGATGATCTCGTCCGACCGGGCCCACAGCGAGTTGCGTAGGCCGTAGGGGTTGGCGTTGGTGAAGTCGACGAACCGGGCGAGCAGTTCCTGTTCGGTGGCCGGTTCGGCGACGACCACGGGGATCAGCGGGAAGAACGTCTCCTCGCGGACGATGTCGAACTCGCGGGCCCGGGCGAGCCCGTCGACTCGTACGACGGTGGGCTGCAGGAACACGCCCGTGTCGGACGGAGTGCCGTCGATCTCCATGCGGCGTCCGCCGGTGACGAGTGTCCCGCCCTGGTCCAGGGCCTGGTCGAGGAGGCGGAAGAACCGCTCGCTGCGCCGGACAGGGGAGAGCAGAACGTCCTCCTCTTCCGGATAGCCGGGCCTGATCCGCTCAACCTGCTCCTGAAGTTCGGCCAGCAGCTCGTCGGCGACGGCCGGGTGCACCAGCACGCCGTTGGGGACCATGCAGATCTGGCCCGAACCGTAGAAGGCCTCGGTGATGGCCTCGACGGCCTTGGGGATGTCGGCGTCGGACCAGACGACGACGCTGTCGTTGCCGGCCAGCTCGAGGATCGCCTTCTTGCTGTTCTCGACGCAGCTCCGCTCCAGGCGCAGGCCCTCCTGGCTGCCGCCGATGTAGAAGATGTCGTCGATCAGCGGGTCGGTGATCCAGCGGTCCATCGTCTGCTTGGGATTGGCGCACAGGGCGTTGAGCGTGCCGGGCGGGGCGTGGAGCTCCTCCAGGATCGGGGCGATCACGTCCCGCATCAGCCACATGGTGCTGAGGGCGATGCTGCGCGGGGCGCGCATGACGACCGTGTTGCCCGCCATCAGGCACAGCACGCCGAGGGCCGCGCTGGGCAGCGGAGCGTTCTGCGGCGGGTTGAAGGCGACGACCCCGTCGGGCTGACGGCGCACGATCAGGCGGCGCTGCCCGTGCCGGAACTCGGTGTGCATCTGCTCCTGGTACCAGCCGAGGCTCTCCTCGCTGAAGATCTGGAGGAGGGAGCTGTACTCCCAGCGCGCGAGCTTGGCGGGGTGGGCCTCCGCGATCAGCAAGTCGACGAACTCGTCCCGGCGTCGTTCGAGCTCCTCGCGGAAGCGGTGCCCCAGCCGCATGCGGCGCTCCAGCGGGAAGGCGGCCCAGCCGGGCGCGGCGGCCGCAGCGGCCTCGCTCGCCAGGCCCAGGGCCTCGTCGCTCGCGATGGCGCAGCGTCCCACCACGTAAGGGTGCTGAGCCGCGTCCGACTCGGGGTCCTTCTCCAGGGACCGCTTGAGCGTCACGCTGGTGAACACGTCCTCCAGGAGCGATCTGCCGCTCACGGTGTAGACCCAGCCGTCGCCTTCGACGTCCTTGCCGGCGACGTAGAGCTTGTAACTGCGGAGGGGTGCCTGGCGTTCTTCTGACGCACGGTCAGAAGAGGCGGAATGCACGGAGAATTCCTCCTCTGTTGTTCCGTCCGAGAGCATGTTTGGCCTTTCCGGATGGGTCCCGGTGCTGACCGGCACATGGGAACGGGGCGAACCGGAACTTGATCGTGGCAGTCGGCTCTGACCCGGTTCTGACGTAGGGCTGATGCTGCCCGCCGGGAGGGCCCGGCAGGACCCGGGAGCCCGTGCGGCGGCGCGCCCCGCTTCCCGGGCGGCGTCCGGAGAAGACGCCGGGGAGGGCGCCAGGGAGGGACGCGGGGCGGCTCCGAAGAGGTCCCGGAGAGGCTCCGGGAAGCCTCTCTCGCACGATTGACCGACCGTCGGTCATATTGTTACGGTCGAAAGAAAGGAAGATCACCTGCCGTCTTCCGGCAGACCTCCCGTTCGTTCCCGCCCACGTGTGAGGACGCCATGACCAACGATCCCCGGGTGTCGGCCCCGACCACCGCACCCCAGGCCCTCCGCCCGCGCAGGGCACTCATCGTCGTCAACCCGACGGCCGGCACCATGGCCCCCGAAACCCCGACGGAAGCCACCGACCTGTGTCGGGAGCACCTCGAACGGGTCGACGTCCACATCACCCGCCACCGGCAGGACGCCCGCGACACCGTGCGCACGGCGCTGCGCCGCCCCCGGGGCGAGGCCCCCGACCTGATCGTCGCCATCGGCGGCGACGGCACCGTGGGAGAGGTGATCGCGGGGATGGCCGACAACCACCGGCCCGCCACCGCCGCGCTCGCCATCGTCCCCGCCGGCACCGGCAACTCCGGCTACCGGATGGTCTGGGGGGACCTCCCCTGGCAGGACGCCGTCCGCGCCGCCGTCGCCGGCCCCGCGCAGGACACCGCAACGCGCCACATCGACCTGGCGCTCCTCGTCGAGACCGGCGCCCTCGTCTTCCTCGGCGCGTGCAGCGGCCTCATCGCGCAGGCCCTGGAGACCGCCCGGGGCATCTCCCTGACCGGGCCCGCCCGCTACGAACGGGCCCTGGCCGAGACCGCCCGCACGTTCACCGCCTACCCCGGCCGCGTCACCGTCGACGGTTCGGTCGTCCAGGAGGGCGGCACCGTCTTCGCCAACGTCGGCAGCGGACGCATACGCGGCGGCCAGTACGTCGTCCTGCCCTGGTCGGTCCCCGACGACGGGATGCTCGACGTCTGCGTCCTCGGCTCCGAGGTGCACCCCTCCGAAGTGGCCGGACTGACCCTGACCGGCGCCCACCTGAACCGCCAGGGCGTCGTCTACGCGCGGGGCCGGACCATCCGCGTCGAACGCCTCGACGGCCACCCGCTCTGCTTCGAGCACGACGGGGAGCTCCAGCCGGCCGACGGAACCGCGATGACCCTGAAGGTCCTTCCCGCGATGATCCCCGTGTGGGGCGCACCGGTCACCGAACTGACCCCCGCTGCATGAGCCTCCACGAGGACACGCACCGCGCGGCACCCTCGCCGGACCCTGGAACGGCACCCGTGCCGGAGGCCGGAACCGCGCCCGCATCGGACCCCGGAGCAATCCGTGCACTGGACCCCGCGACCACGCCCGCGCCGGCCTGCGAGGCCATCCCCACCCAACGGGGAGCCGCACCGACCCCCTCTGCGGCTCCGACCCACTCCTCCACCCCGGACAACACCCCGGACAACACCCCCGCACTGGCCACGCTCGCCCGATGGGCCGCCGCGCTCCGTCCCGAGGACGTGCCCGATCGGGTGCTCTCCCTCGCCGCCAGCCAGCTCCTCTCCCAGCTGGCCGCCATCCGCACGGGCGCCGCACAGCCCCCGGGCGCGCGCATGGTCCGGACGTTCGGGCCCCCGTTCCAGGACGACCCGCGCACCTCCGCCTGCGTCCTGGCGGGCCTCGGTTCCTGGCTCAACCTCGACGACACCGCGTACGCCGGGCACCTGTCCCCCTCCACCGTCGCCGTCCCACTGGCCTACGCCCACCGCCTCGGCCTGGAGGGGGCCGCGCTCCTCACCGCGATCGTCGCGGCCAACGAGTGCGCCGCCCGCGTCACCGCCGCCGCGACCCTGGGCCCGTTGCGCGGCCAGAGCGCCCTGCACACCCACCTCGTCGGCGCCGTCGTCGGCCGCCTCCACTGCGAGGGCGCCGGAGCCGACACCTGGACAGACGCCCTCGGGCTGGCCCTCGCCCAGCCCCCGTGGCCCCTCCTACGGGCCTTCCTGGCCAGTGATGCCCGCCTGTTCAGCACCTTCGCCCCGGTACGTACCGCCATGGACGCCTGCGACGCGGCGACCGCCGGTTTCCACGGGCCGCCCGACCTGCTGGAACACCCCGACGGGTTTCTCGCGCGCTTCGCCACCGTGCCCCTCGCCGAAGCCGTCACCGACGGCCTGGGCGAGCGCTGGCACACCGAGACCCTCTCCTTCAAGACGCACCCGGGCGGACCCGGCGTAGACGCGGCCGTCGACTGCGCGCTCGACCTGCACCGCGAACTCGCGCTCGACCGCCTCGGCGACCGGGACGCGATCGAGGCGGCCGTCGAGGAGGTCGTCGTCGAGACCTCGCTCTACACGCTCGCCGCCCAGCGCACGGCGGAACGATACGTCCACGGTCCCGGCGCCCCCCTCGGCGCGCTCGTCCTGCACACCCCGTACACCGTCGCCACCGCCCTCCTCACCGGCGGCCTCACCGTCGCCGACCTCACCGCGCCCGATCGTGACGAGGAGTCCCGCTGGCGGACCGTGCGACGCGTCCGGCTCGTCCACGACCCCGTCATGACCCGGGCCCTCCTCGCCTCGGAGGCCCCCTTCGGGGAGGCGATCCGCCGGGCCGGGTCGGACGCCGCCCCCTGGCTCGAAGGCTTTGGAGGCCCAGAACTGGCCGCCATGGCCGCCACCGCGCGGCCCGACCGGGCCCCGACCGACTTCACCGGGGCGCGCAAGGCCACCGGCGCCCGCGTGATCGTCCGCCTCGCTGACGGCCGCACCGCGAGCAGGGAACGTCTAGTCCCGCACGGCGCCGCAGGCCCCCACACCCGCCTCCACCACGCCCGCCTGATGCGCCGGAAGTTCACCGACCTGGGCGGACCGGACCACGTGGCAAGAGCCGTCGGAGAGGTGAGGGAGATGCCCCCCGCCGCCCTCCGCGCCTGGACGGAGGAGGCTCTGAACTGACCGCCCGCCACGACCGGAGCCGATCCGGATGAACGATCGCAGCAGCCCGCGCCGCACCCGGGCCGGCACCAGCAGGAAGAGCGCGCCGGACCGGCGCGCCGAGATCCTGGAGGGCGGCCTGGCCGTCTTCGGCGCCCTCGGGTTCGACGAGTAGGTCACGAGGGGACGGGGATCGCCAAGGGCACCTCCTACCTCTGCTTCGACTCCAAGGACCATGTGCTCGGCGCGCTCTGGGAGCGGTCGGTCGACTCCCTCCTCGCCCGCGCCGGGGCCGTCCTCGACGACGGCGGACCATGGTGGGACACCCTCGACCGCCTGCTGACCGGGATCATCGAACACGCCCTGGAACACGCCGACCTGCGCCGCATCGTCTACCGGTCGGTGAACGCCCGCGCCTCGCCGACGCGCTCCTGTACGACCTGATCTCCAGCCCCGCGCCCGTGGACGCGCGACGACTCACCCACACCGTCCTGGAAGCGGCCCACCGCGCCCTGGGCGCCCCTGACCCGCAGCCCCTGCGAAAGGCCCCTCCCATGTCCGGATACGCCCTGTCCCACGTCGACCTCAGCGTCAGCGACCTCGACCACGCGGAGAAGTGGTACGCCAGGCTCCTGGACGCCACGTGCGTCCTCGACGGCACCAACGAGGAGTACGGATTCGCCTACCGCTACCTGAAGACGCCCGCCGGGACGCTGCTCGGCCTCATCCGGCACGACGACCGGGACCCCGCCCCGTTCTCCCCGCGCCGCACTGGCCTCGACCACCTGTCGTTCGCCGTCGACTCGCCCGAAGAACTCCGCGCTCAGCTCAGCAAGCTGACCGACCTGGGCATCCCGAACAGCGGCATCATCGAACAGCCCACCGGCGACGCGATCGCCTTCCGCGACCCGGACGGCATCCAGCTCGAGTTCTACCGCCTGACGGTCCAGCCCTGACCCCACGGCCCCGGACCAGGAAAGGCCCGGGGCCGTACGGAACCCACCACGCCGAGGACGCCACGGTCGTCGAACAAGCCGTCCCCGACCACGTCCGCGGAGCACTCACCCGCTGGATGATCGAACCCACCCCCGGACTTTACGTTGGCACCATCTCGGCCCGCGTGCGCGACGAACTCTGGTCTGTCATCCGCGCCTCCATCGGCCCCGGAGTGGCCACCCTGATCCACCTCGCGGCCAACGGGCAGGGCTTCGAACTCCACGCCGCAGGAGACCGGCGACGGATCCCCGTAGACTTCGACGGGCTCACCCTCATGGATTTCAGAGCGCCGGAACTCGACGACACCTCAGGAAACCAAGAGCCCCACGCGCGGGAACCCCGGTTGCGGTGGACGCCCTGCGCAGTGCGCCCCCACCGAGGTCCTGATCGCCCCGACACCGTGCGAGCCGGAACAGCTCCTGCCCTCGAGGGTCGGCCCACGCGCGTAGAAAGACGCCCCGCGTGAGCCCCTCCCTGTCCTCAAAGTACGAGTCACCTCGCCCATGTTGAAGGTCAGGACCCCGAAGAAGTCGAAGATCAGGCCGTCGTACTCGGGCTTTGAGGAGGTCGACATTCGCAAAGCCTACGGTCCTCAGTCGCTGTGCAGCAGGGCCCTCGGCGGTCTCCCTCTTAGCCTCGATCGTGGGAACCCGCCCGATGTCCCGCAGCTGAGTCCCTGCCCGCGGAGGGCCGGCACGCCCGCAGTCATCGTCGCCTGCGCCGTTCACTCGTCGAGTACCAGACCGACGGCCCGCCGTCAGCGGCTGCCAACGCCCCTCTCGGCCCCGCACGAGAAGCGCATCCTCCACGGGGCACCCTGGACGAACTGCATGTCCGTGAGGACAATGGTCGGTCGATGGCCATCATCATCAGATGCCAACTGAAGTGGGCCTACGGCACATACATCGCGGATGTCTCCGCCTCCCTGCCCCTCGTCCTGTGGCGTGTGCTTCACCGGCACCGATCCGGATCGATGTTTCCTCACCAGCACCTCTCCCTTCGTCATCATCGCCGGAGGGAGAAGGTCCCCACCTGACCGACGGCGACTTGTCCAACTCCAGCTTGGACGCGCTCCTCGGTGGTGCCCTCCCCGGAACGGCGGGGATGAGCGCCTGCTGCCGCTCCATCGGTGATGCCTCCAGACGCGGAGTCCCCGTACCCGTCCCCCGTCATTACCGACCAGAGCTCCAGCGTTCCCCGGGACACCCTCCACGGTGTCAACACGCGGGCGACCGCGGCCTCGGCCCGCCGGACGTGAACGCACGCGTGTGTGTATCTGCTGGAGCTCAGTGCCCTTCCGTTCCCGGCGGGTCCACACGGACCCGCCCGTACTGCAGGTCTTTGACCGCCCGCTCAGGGACACGCGGCAGGCGGGCCTCCTGCTCACCAGATGACACCCCCTTCACGCTAGGGAGAGCATGATGACCAACGACCCGTCCATGCACCACACCGGTCCATCGTCGCCGGACGTCGGCCGGCTCGACAACGAGCACACCGCGGTCGTGGACGGCGCAGCGGTCGACGGGAACATCCACGTCGGCTACTGGGACAGCGCTGCTGACGACCGCTCGCTGAACGAAGCCACCGACCGGCTCACTGACCTCGTGGCGGGGCGCCTGGCCGCCGCACCCGGTCAGCGCCTGCTGGACGTCGGCTGCGGAACTGGACGGCCCGCCCTGCGTATCGCCCGGGCCACGGGCGCGGGTGTCTCAGGAATCTCCGTCAGCAGCCGGGACATCGACCTCGCTCGAACCCGGGCGGACGCCACCGCGCTTGCTGACCGGGTCGACTTCCGATACGCCGACGCCTGCGCACTGCCCTTCGAAGCCGCGTCCTTCGACGGTGCCTGGGCGATCGAGTCCATGATGCACATCCGCGACCGGACCACCGCCCTCACCGAGATCGCCCGCACCCTGCGACCCGGTAGTCCGCTGGTCATCACTGATGTGCTCCTCAGGTCGCCGGTGACCGGGGACGCCGCGGAGATCGTCCGCCAGACGTGCCGGGCCTTTCGGTCCCCCTCGCTGCCCGAGGCGTCGGAACTTCGCGCTGCCCTCGACCGCGCCGGTCTTGAGGTGGTGGAGTTCAACGACATCGGAGAGCACGTCCGGCGTACCTACCGGGCGTTCGCGGACGCCTTCGAGGGAGTTGCGCCGTCCGTTGACGACCCCCATCGCGAGTTCTTCGACTTCACCCGCTCCCTTCCCCGGTTCGGTGCGCTCGAACAGGTCGGCTATGTCTTCCTGGTCGCCCGTCGGCCGTGAACGGAAGGATCTGCCCCAGGAGAACGGCAGTGGTACTACAGACGCTGTCGGCAACCCTCCCCTGCCCCACCGTGGGTCAGCCGAAGTCTGACCACGGCCTCCGTGGTTCGCGTTGCACTCCACCACCCGTGGCATCGGAGAGCGCGCACCTTCCCCGGTGCACCCGTCTGGCTGTCTTGAGCCGCCAGGTCGAGGGGTACGGCCTGCTGCACCCAGTGGGGGTGCTCTCCCTGACGGGACGGAAGGCAGGTTGTTGAGCCACGGCGAGTGGCTTATCCAGCCAACATGTTCAACGATAAAACAGGCAACGGTGGCAAGAAATGATCGTTTAGGCGACGTGAGGTGAGGAACGGCCCCTCGGCCGGGAAAGGGGGCGGTTGAGGTGGTGGCCCTTGGATTGGTGCGGGATGCCGGAGCCCTTGCGTCCGGCCGGATTCGCGTCACTCATCGGGTTGCGCTCAAGCGGCATGTGGGTTGGTGCTGTTTTCGGAAGAAGTCGGCACGTCCGAAGGTCAATGCGAACCCATGTTCTCCCGAGATTTCGGGTGGTAATGACGTCGGGAGCGCAGATACCCTTTCAATCGCGATCCGCTGATGTTTCGGACTGCTTTCTTGTTGTCGTGCGGATCGTTCGAATCTGTTCATGCTTTTTCTGATGCGTGGCGCATGTGGATTTCGTGTGCAGGTGAGATGAGGGAAGAATGGTCCACATGCTTGTCGGCCGCGTCACCCTGGAGACAGGCCGGATGCCGACCATCGAGATCCGGGCCCGCCAGCCCGCGAGGCTCGTGTCGTGCTCGTTCACTGAGCGACGTACCACCGAGAACTTCATGACCGTCGGCTTCGGCGGGGCCGCTGCGCGCGCTGTCGTCGAACGAGCCCACCTGAACTCGGTGCCCGTGACGCCGGGCATCAACGACGCTGTTGCCGCCGCGGTGTTCCTGGACGGTGCCCTGGCCGTCGCTCGCAACCCGGGGACCCGTCCGGTCGGGGTTGAACGAGCGCGGGGAAGACATACGTGACCGAGACGAACGAACCGCGACTGATGGTGGGCGCGCTGATCCGCGACCCATACGACAGGATCTTCGTCCAGCGCCGATCGGCCAGCCGACGCCTCTTCCCCGGGTGCTGGGACGTCGTCGGCGGCGCGGTGGAGGAAGGCGAGTCCCTCCTGGACGCGCTCCACCGGGAGGTCACGGAGGAGACCGGGTGGCAATTGCGTCAAGTCCTTGCCCGGGTGATGCACGAGGAGTGGACGGCGAACGGACGACGGCACGTCGAGTCGGACTACGTCGTCGAGGTGGACGGGGACCTCTCGTCGCCCCAACTCGAACGGGACAAGCACACCGAGTTCGCCTGGGTAACGGCCGAGGAAGTCTCCATGCTCGACGAGAACGCTCGGCGCGGCGGCAGCAACTTCATCAAGGATGCTGTGGTCGCAGCGCACGCATGGCTCGCCGACGAGGCCGGGAAGCGTCGCACGGCTGTCTGAAGACCCCGCGGCCACGAGGCCGAGATGGGTCTCCACGAGCCTCCCCGCTGCCCGCGTCATCCTCAAGTGACCTTCTGTGAGGGGGATATTCTGCATGCCCAGCGATAGGTTGAAGGATGTGCATCCGCGGCGGCGGGTACTGGTGGTCGGATTTGCTGGACATCAGGGAAAGGAGTATCTGCCGATCCTGCGGGAGAGCGCGGATATCGTCGGGGGCGTCGACCCCGCCCCGGCGGCCTCATCACTTGCTGACGAGTGGGGATTCCCGCATTATGACCTCCTCGGTGAGGCGCTCGAGACAGTCGACTTCGACGTCGCCGTGGTCACCTTGCCGCACAGTGAGCACTTCCCGGTCTGCATGAAACTCCTGGCGCACGGTAGGCACGTCATCAAGGAAAAGCCGTTCGCCGTCACCGAACGGGAAGCACGGCAGCTGATGCACCTGGCGCAACGGGCTGATCGCAGCGTCCTCACACTGCTGCAACGGAACTTCAACCCCGTGTTCCAGTTCGCCCGAGAGAACCTCGCACGGATCGGGGAACCGTACTGGTTCTCCTACGACTACCACCTGAACCTGGCTCATCCGACCACGGGGTGGCGCGCCTCAAGGGAGCAGGCGATGGGCGGTGTGCTCCTCGACATGGGCTACCACCTCATCGACGTGCTCAGCGGAATGTTCCCCGAACCCGAACCTCCCCGAGTGCACTCCGCCTTCGTGCACCAGTACCAGGAGATGCGGGATCGCCGACTGGAGGATCTCGTCAGCCTCCTGTGCAGCTATCCCTCGTCGGGGCTGGCGGGCTCGCTGCGCATCTCACGACACAACCACGAGAAGGTCGAACACCTCTGCGTGCTCGGTAAGGAGGGCGCGTTGAACGTCGCCCCTCGGGTCGCCACCGTGCACTCCATCGGAGGGCTGCCGTTGGAGCGCTACACCTGGGAAGGTCCCGAGACCGCCGCCGTGCGTTCCATGATCACCCACCATCTGGGACACCTGGACGACCGCCGCTACCGCCAGGACCACATCCAGCGTCAACTCGCCGCGGTGCGCACGATCGACAGGATCTACCGGGACCGATCACGTGAGCAGAACGAACTCGCGCACCGGTGCGCCTGACCCCGATCAGGCCCGACGAGCCGAGCCTGATCCCGATCCCGAGCCCAATCGCGGACACAGGAAGGACACATGACCACCGCCGAACGACTCGCCCTCTTCGGAGGCGCACCGGCCATCGAACAGCCGCTGCCGCACGAGGTGTGGCCGCCCCCCGCCGACGAGACCGAGCTGTCCGAACTGGCCGAGCAGCGGAACACCGACATCTCCATCAAGGGAAACAGCGGCCCCATCGGCCGGCTTGAGGCCGACTTCCTCACCTTCCTGAACGACCAAGCCCGCTTCGCCGTCGCCTTCAACTCCGGTACCAGCGCCCTCCTCGCCGCCTACTTCGCGCTCGGAGTACGGGACGGCGTGGACGTCGTCGGACCGGCACTCACCTACCACGCGGCGCTGAGCCCCGTCTTCGCACTCCGCGGTGACGTGGTCCTGGTCGACATCGACCCCGACACCCGTGGTCTTGACCCCGAGGCACTGCAAGCCGCCCTCACCGAGCACACCGAGGTCATCACGGTCGTCCACCAATGGGGCCACCCCTGCGACATGGACGCGATCCTGCGGATCGCCGAGCGACACGGGCTGCGCGTCCTGGAGGACTGCTCCCACGCCCACGGCAGCCACTACAAGGGCAAGCCCGTCGGCACCTTCGGCGACGCCGCGGTCTTCTCCCTCCAGGCCAACAAGGCCGTCTACGCGGGAGAGGGCGGCATCCTCGTCACCAACGACCCTCTGGTGCACGACCGCGCCATTCTCCTCGGGCACTACCGGGACCGCTCCCGGGACGCCGTCCTCGACGAGGACCTGCGTGCGCACTGGGTCACCGGCTTCGGGCTCAAGCTGCGCATGTCGCCGTTCAACGCCATCGTCGCCCGACACGCGCTCGCAGCGTTCCCGGCCCGCAAGGAGGCCCGACACCGCTGTCTGCGCTACTTCGGTGAGCAGCTCGGTGACGTGACCTTCCTGGAGCCGGTGCACGTGGCTCACCACGTCGACATGGGCGCCTGGTACGGCTACAAGCCGCTCTACCGGCCCGATGCCCTGGGCGGCGTCCCGCGCTCCGTGCTCATCGAGGCGCTGCGCGCCGAGGGCATGGAGGTGGGCGCCCCGTCCGGTCCGCGGCTGTCGACCCTGCCGCTCTACGCCCGCCCGGAGAACCCCCTCTTTCCCGGAACGCCGAAGAAGGGCGTCGCACCGGCGACCGGATCACATGCCGAGCACGTCGAGCGACACGCACTGTCCCTGCCCACCTTCACCAACTGGCCCGAGGACACGAAGCTCATCGACCAGTACGCCGAAGCCTTCCGCAAGATCGGTCGCCACGGTGAAGCACTCGCGCGGTACGCGGCCGGGCCGTCCCGTTGACCACCACCAGCGAAGAGGGAGAGCCCATGACGTTCGAGGAGTCCCCCGAGACCGTGGCCCAGGCCCTGCAACACGCCCTCGTGGGCGACGACCTGCCGGACTCGTTCACCCTGCTGGGGCGGGAGTGGAGCCTGCACCGAGGTGTCTTCCCTGGCACCCTGAGCGCCGCCACCGAGGTGATGGCCTCGATCGTGCCCTATCCCCAGGGCGGTTCGTTCCTGGAGGTCGGCTGCGGCACCGGCGTCGTCTCCGTGATGGCCGCGCTCCACGGCTGTGCCTCCGTCACCGCGCTGGACATCAACGAGAAGGCAGTGGCCAACACGGTTGCCAATGCCGAGCGGCACGGTGTGAGCGACCGGGTACGCGTCCTCCATAGCGACATGTACACGGCGCTTGAGCCCACGGACCGCTTCGACGCCGTCTTCTGGAACGTGCCCTGGACCTACGTGGAGGACGGTTTCCCGCTCTCCACCGATCTGCACTCCGCCGTCTTCGACCCGGGTTACCAGGGTCAGGCCCGGTACCTGGCGGGCGCCCACGAGCATCTGGCCCCCGGCGGCAGGTTGCTGCTGGGCACGGCCGACCTCGGGGACCGTGAACGGCTCGACGCCTGCGCCGAGGAATCCGGCATGCGGGTCGAACTGGTCCACCGAGTGCGTCGGATCGAGGAAGTACGGGTCATGGAGTACCACCTGCTCGAACTGCACCCGAAGTGATCCGGGAGCCCTTGGCCCGCCGTCCGGACTGCCGAGGGCCGAGCCCATGAAACCCACGATGCGTGCAGGTGAGGCACTCCATGCCACGACACGGCGATCTCGAACTGGCCCTGCAACTAGGCGACATCGCGGACCGCATCACCGTCCGTCGCTTCCAAGCCCATGACCTGCGGATCCGGGAGAAGCCGGACCGTACTCCCGTGACCGACGCGGACACGGCCGTCGAAACAGCCGTCTGCGAGGCGCTGAGGTTCGCCCGCCCGGACGACGCCTTCGCCGGGGAGGAGACCGGCGGCTCCGTCACGACCGGGCGCACCTGGATGGTCGACCCCGTCGACGGCACCAAGAACTTCCTGCGCGGGGTACCCGTCTGGGCCACGCTGATCGCGTTGCTGGAGGACGGCCGCCCCACCGTCGGCGTGATCAGCGCCCCTGCCCTGGCCAGCCGCTGGTGGGCGGCGGCTGAACGGGGCGCCTGGTTACGGCGCGGATCGGTCGACAGCGCCCCCGTTCCCCTAAGGGTCTCCAGCAACACCCGCCTCGCCGACTCCTACCTGTCCACCACCAGCACACGCACCTGGGACGTCTTCCACTCACGTGCGGCCTACCTGCGCCTGGCCGAGGCGTGTTGGGAGGACCGCGCCTTCGGGGACTTCCTCCAACACTGCATGGTTGCCGAAGGAACCCTCGACATCGCGGCCGAACCGGTCGTGAACCCCTGGGACATCACCGCGGTGCAGATCCTCGTATCGGAAGCCGGCGGCGTCTGCACCGATCTCCTCGGCGCCTCGCCCCACAGCGGCACCGGCGCCCTCTCCGCCAACCCGCGGCTGCATCGGCTCGCCCTGGAGGTCCTCGCGGCCCCGCCCGGATGACGTCCCCGATCACGACACCGAAGACCTCGACGGCCCCGCTCGACCTCGACGCTCACCCGGCAGGTCGCAGACGCCCGGAGAAAGGAACCACCATGCTGATCCTCTCCCTCAAGGAAGGCCATGACGGGGCGATCGCCGCGGTCGAAGACGGCAGGCTGCTCTTCTCCCTGGAGGCAGAGAAGGACACGTTCATCCGTTACAGCGGCCTGACCGCCGAGGTGTACGCCGTGGCGGCGGAGCGGCTGGACAAACAGCCGGACGTCATCGCCATGAGCGGTTGGATCAAGGGGACCCAGGCCACCGACCAACCCTCGCGTGCCGGATACTTCGGTGTGGGTGAATCCGCGATCTCCGACGCCGCCGGCCGGTTCTTCGGGAAGAACGTGCGCGTCTTCTCCTCCACGCACGAGCGCTCCCACATCATGACGTCCTACGGCATGTCGGCGTTCCGTCAGGACCAGCCCTTCTACAGCCTGGTGTGGGAAGGGAACATCGGCTCGTTCTACCGCATCGACGAGCGCGGGGAGGTGACCCATCTCAAGGAGGTCCTCAACCACCCGGGCAACAAGTACTCCTACGGCTTCGCACTCGCAGATCCCCACTTCAGTCCGCACCAGGAGTTCGTCCGCTTCCAGGACGCGGGCAAACAGATGGCCTTGGCCGGATTCGCCGAGGACCGTTCGGCGAACCAGGCGGAGCAGGAGGCCATCGACTTCATCCTCGGCCAGCGGAAGGTCATCACCGGAAGCCTGAAGAACCGCATGGCCGACTCCCCGTTCCACAACATCGGCGTGGAGTCGAACGCGTACAAGAGCCTCGCAGCCCGGCTGTCCGACGCCATCTTCGACCGGTTCCACGCCTACGCCCGGCAGCACTTGACGGAGGGCCTCCCGCTGCTCATCTCAGGGGGCTGCGGGCTCAACTGCGAGTGGAACCGCCGCTGGCGCGAGTGCGGACTCTTCCCCGCGGTGTACGTCCCGCCGTGCCCCAATGACAGCGGTTCCGCGATCGGGACCGCGATCGACGCCCAGCACTTCTACACCGGGTCGGCCCACCTGGACTGGGACGTCTACGCGGGTGGCGAGTTCGTCGAGGACCTGGAGTTCGATCCGCAACGCTACGAAGTCCGCCCGGTGCGCTACGGCGAGGTCGCCCGCTTCCTCCGTGACGGGGGCATCATCGGCTGGGCTCGGGGCCGCTGGGAGATCGGCCCCCGCGCACTCGGGAACCGCTCGATCCTGGCCGCTCCCTTCACCGAGGAGACGACGGTCCGGCTCAACAGGATCAAGCAACGCGAGAGCTACCGCCCCATCGCCCCGATCTGTCTGGCGCAGGACGCGGGCCGCTGGTTCGGTGGAGGGCTCCCCGATCCCTACATGCTCTACTTCAGCCGGGTCGAGTCCAGTGCACTGCGGGCGGTGACGCACGTCGACGGAACGGCCCGCACCCAGACCGTCGACCCGACGGCGAACCCGGACATGGCCGATTTGCTGACGGCCTTCGGCGAACTGACCGGATTCAGCGTGCTCTGCAACACCTCGCTCAACTACTCGGGGCGCGGGTTCATCAACCGGACCAGCGACCTGATCGCGTACGGCGAACTCCACGGGCTGGACGGATACGTCGTGGGGGACGCCTTCATCACCCCGCGGCGCTGATGTACCGGCCGCCGCATCGGTGTCGTGGACCCTACGGGCTGGTGGAGGGCGCTGTGGGTGGTGTCGTCGTGGACGGTGAGTGCACATGGGTCGTCCAGGTGCGGAACCTCCGCAGGCCCATGCGCTCGTAGAAGCCTCCGGCCGCCATGGGGTTCGTCGAGTCGACGTCCAGGACGGCCCACCGGTAGCCCTGGTCCCGCGCCCGGGCGAGGGTGTGGGTGAAGACGGCGCGGTACAGACCCCTGCCGTGCAGCGCGGGCTGCGTACCGGCGTTGGCGAGGTAGAGCTCGCGGTCGGTGCCGGTGTCCGTGAGCTCGGTGCAGAGCAAGTAGCAGAGGATCTCCCGCTCGTGCTCCGAGAGGAGGAGGAAAGAGGACCCGGGCCTGAAGTACGGGCTCCCGGTCAGCGTGTGGCGCCACGTCCGCGCCGTCATCGGAGCGCTGCCCCAGTGGTCGGCGAAGATCAGGTTGCGGGCGGCCAGGAGCTGCGCGTCGAACGCGTCGTCGAACGGCACGACCTCGGTGCCGATCGGCACCGCCGGTGCGGCAAGGGGCCGTTGGGCACTGAGGTCCATCCGCATGCCCCAGTGACTGCGCGCGCGCCGGTACCCCGCGGTGTCCAACGCCCCGGCGAGCCACGCTTGACCGTGATGGGTACGGACGTGGAGCTCCAACAAGGCCACGTCGTACATGGCGTGGTGGCGCCGGACACCGGTGTCACGGCACCAGTCGAGGAGCTGACGGACCATCGAAATGGTGCGGTGCGCGGGGTGCACCGCGATGTCCAGGGTCAGTTGGTGGACGGGACCGGCGTGTTCCTGGACGCGCGTGGTCGCGTAGGCGACCGGCTCACCGCCGCACCAGAGGGACGTGGTGCCACCGTCCAGGTCGAGGCCCGAGGCGATCAGGTCCTCGTGAACGCCTTCCGCGCCCCGAACGGACACCCCGATCCCGTCGGCCGCTTCGCACCGGGCGAGCAGCGCCGCCACCGGGGGCGCGTCGGTGAGGACGAGCGGGCGCCATCGTGCTTCAGCCACGTCCGCGGGCCGCCATCCCACGGGCACCGGGAACGACGACCTGCCCGTCGGTGACGAGCATGAACCGTTCCAATCCCGGCACGAACACGTTGACGACGGCGAGGTCCGCGGTGACGTAGTGGTCACGTTGGTAGACGGCGAAGCCATGGCCCCGTAGCACCGCGAGGAGCCGGTCGAGGTGGCCCCGGGGCGTGTCCGGAGCGACCGTGTCCCGGTACGCCCTGAGTTCGGCCGAAGCCAGGGCGGTCGTGAAGTCCGACAGGTAGCAGGCGTGCAGCTTCGGGTACGGCCCGGTGTCGTCGCGCTGCTCGGGCAGCAGGTGGGCGTACTGCTCGCGCAGGTGCATCGTGCTGTGGAGCTGGACGAGTTCGCTCACGGCCCGGGTGACGGCGTACCGGCGCGACAGCGAGGCACCCCACCCGCAGATCCTGGCCGGCTGCCCGTGCGGGGCGGGCAGGTAGGCCGTGTACGCCGGGACACCGAGGTCGCTGGTCATGTCGATCAGATGGACCCGTCGACCCGTGCGCGCCTCGGCGAAGGCGAGGAGCGCGGCCACCTCGTCCGGCAGCGTCGCCGGGTCCACGACGGCCAGCCGCTCGGGACGCTCGCGGAGGAACTGGCCGATCAGCAGCAGGGAGAGCGCGTCCCGCTCCAGCAACTCGTTGATCGCGTGCACGGCGGCTTCGACCGGGTCCGCGCCGGCGGCCCAGCCGTTGTTGACCGAGTAGCGACCGACCGCACGGTAGTCGTAGCCGTCCCCGGCCACCCGGCGGGCCCGCGCTCCGGCTGCCCCCAGGTACTCGGGCATGGAGAGGAAGAGGGGGACGAGAGCGTCCGGTTCACCGACGAGCGACCGGTACGGCAGACACCCCAGCGACTCGTCCGGAGCCCGCCCCAGCAGCTCGACGGCGATGTCGCGGGACAACGGGCCCTCGGCGAGGACGTGGCCGCGCGCCGGCCGGATCTCCGCCGGGTCCAGTCCGTCCACACCGCAGAGGTAGTGCTCCAGCGCCTCGAACAGGGCTCCCGTCCGGGCCTCGTCCCGGCTCCCCTTGCCCAACCCGAGCCCGGTGCGGATGTCCTCGCCGTCGCGGCGCAGGATGCACCGCCAGGTGCCGGGGCTGCCGTCGAGGACGGGTTCCAGATCGGCCTCCACCGAGAGGGCGGCGACGGCGGACCGCGCGCGGTCGAACGCCTCGCCCAGGGGCAGGCTCCGCTCTCCCGACTGGGGAGCCACGGTGTACGCAGGGGTGGTCACGGTTCATCCCGTCTGCTGAGTGGCTGCGGGCCGCGGCGGGTACGGCCCCCCCCCGCCCCCCGCCCGCGAAAAAGGTTGCTATGGGGCCGCAACTCAATCAACCCGCCACAACGCACACTGGGCCAGGC